>JBEKAP010000192.1:0-4593 GCA_050015875.1 Candidatus Dormibacteria bacterium
CCGGCTCATCCTCTGCACGGGCCTCCTCGCCCTGGTCGCCGTCGAGTCCTGGGCGGCTCTGACCAACATCACCCACTCGGACTTCATCGTCTTCTGGGAGGCGGCCCGCCGGCTCTCCGCCCACGCCGATCCCTACGACAGCGTTGCCGTCTCGGCGGCGGCGTGGAAACAGCTGGCGGTCGCCCATCCTCCATACCCGCTGCCCTACGCGTATCTCCCGGAGCTGGCGTGGCTGCTCCGACCGTTGGCCCAGCTTCCCTTCCGCGCCGCCAACGCCGTCTGGCTGGGGATCTCCCTGGTCAGCATCGGAGCGGGACTCGGACTGCTCATCGCCACCGCCCGCCGTCTCGCTCCGAGAACCGGCGGAGCCACCCTGCTCGTCTGCGCCTCGACGATCACCCTGGCGTCGGCGAGTGGGATCGCCGAGGGTCAGGTGGACGGTCCGCTGCTGCTCCTCGCCGCGCTCGCGCTTGCGCTGCTCCCACGACGGAGGCTCGCGGCGGGGGTGGCGCTCGGCCTGGCGGCAGCGCTCAAGCCGCAGATCCTCTGGTTCGTCCCGCTTGCGCTGCTGGTCGTCCGCGAGTGGCGGACCCTGGCCGGCATGCTGATCGGCGGCCTGGGCTGCCTGGCGCTCAGTCTCGCGGTCGTCCCGCCATCCCAGCTCGGCGAGTGGATGCGGCAGCTCTTCCAGGGTCTTCCGGCCCCGTCGTCGACGGTGTCCCTGCCGGGCATCGTCATCGACTGGGCCGGCCCCACGGCCGCGCTGGTTGCAGCCGCCGGCCTGGCCCTCGTCGCGCTGATCGCGCTCTGGTGGATGCGAGCGCGTCTCGACGCGCGCACCGCCCTCGGTCTCGGCATCGTTCTCTCGCTGCTCATCGCACCCCACGATTACTCGCACGATCTGCTCCTGCTGGGCGTGCTGGCGGCGACCGCCGCGCTCATCACCGGGTGGTCGCGCACGCTCGTCCTCGCGGTCATCGCCCTGGACGTCGCGACCTGGGTCGACGCGTGGCTGCCGGGCTCCTGGGCCCACGTCGAGGCGCTCGTGATGCTCGCTCTGGTGGTCGCCCTCATCTGGCAGGCGCGACCGCGCGCCGAGAGACCGCGGGAGCCGTCACTCGACCCCGCCACCACCGGCTGAATCCCCGCCGGGTGGCCGAGATCGCGCATCTCGAACGTCGGGAAGGGGAGATTCGAACTCCCGACCTCACGGTCCCGAACCGTGCACTCTAACCTGGCTGAGCTACTTCCCGATCGTCGGCATGATAGCAGCGGGGCTCGGGCGACCCGGACGCGACCGCTCCCAGGGCGCACCCCAACTTGACCCGCGGCCCGGGGCCCGTCTAGGGTGGACCGGTCGATCGCCGAGCCCTGCCTCAGGGGCGGGCGGCCGCGCCGGGAGACTTCCAGATGGCCAAGGTCCTGATCCTGGCTGGGGACGCCGCCGAATCGCTCGAGGTGATGTACCCCTACCAGCGGCTCCTCGAGGAGGGCTACGCCGTTGACCTGGCGGGGCCCAGCCGCAAGACCCTCCGGTTCGTCATCCACGAGTTCGTCGAGGGCTACGACACCTACACCGAGAAGGAGGGTTACAGCTGGCCCGCCGACCTCGCCTTCGCGGAGGTCGATCCCGCGGACTACGCCGCCCTGGTCATCCCCGGCGGCCGGGCTCCGGAGTACATCCGCAACGACCCCGACGTGCTGCGCATCATCCGGCACTTCTTCGCGGAGGAGAAGCCGGTGGCGGAGATCTGCCACGCGCCGCTCGCGCTGGCCGCCGCCGGCGTGCTCCACGGGAGGCGCACCGCCGCCTTTCCCGCCCTGGCACCGGACGTCCGGACCGCCGGGGCCGAGTACGTCGACGCCGCCGCCGTGGTCGACGGGATGATGGTCTCGGCCCGTGCCTGGCCGGACAACCCCTCCTGGATGCGCGCCTTCCTCGAGCTGCTGCGCCGGCACCACCCGCCCGAGACGAGGCGCCGGCCGGACGAGGTCTGACGAGCCCCGCGCCGACCGAGGGCCGTCCGGCTAGCTCTCCGCCCGGAGCCTGCCCAGCTCGGCGACCTGGTCGTCGGTGAGCCCGATCAGCGCCGCCTCCACGTTCTCCTCGAGGTGGGCGACGCTGGCCGTCCCCGGGATCGGCAGGATCACCGGCGAGCGGTGCAGCAGCCATGCCAGCGCGACCTGGGAGGGGGTGGTTCCCAGTCTCTCGCTGATGCCGGTGAGGGGACCGTCGCGCCGGCTCAGGGCGCCCGTCGCCAGGGGAAACCAGGGGATGAAGCCGATGTGCTCCCGGTCGCAGAGGTCGAGGACATCCTCCGATCCCCGGTCCACCAGGTTGTACCGGTTCTGCACGGTCGCGATCGGGACGATGGCCCGAGCGGCCCTGATCTGCTCGACGCTCACGTTGGAGAGGCCGACGAAGCGGATCTTGCCCTCGCCCTGGAGGGCGGCCAGCTCTCCGACCTGCTCCTCGAGCGGGACCTGGGGGTCGACGCGGTGGAGCTGGAAGAGGGCGATCTGCTCCAGCCCCAGCCGCCGGAGGCTCATCTCGCACTCCTGGCGCAGGTACTCGGGCCGGCCCACCGGGTGCCAGGCGTTGGGGCCGGTGCGGACCAGCCCGGCCTTGGTCGCGATCACCAGCTGGCTGGGATAGGGGCGAAGGGCGGTCCGGATCAGCTCCTCGGAGACGTACGGGCCGTACGAGTCGGCGGTGTCGATCAGGTCGATACCCAGCTCGACGGCTCGACGCAGCACCAGGATGGCCTGGTCGCGATCGGCGGGCTCTCCCCACACCCCGGGCCCGGTGATCCGCATCGCACCAAACCCGAGGCGATGCACCGAGAGCTGCCCCCCGACTGCAAATGTTCCGCTGGAGCTCGCCGGTCGCTCGATGCTCGCATTCATCGTCTCGGTCTCCCCGCTGTGCGCAGAAGCTCGTCTCCCAACTGCGGCTCAATGCTGACACAGCCACCTCGGTGCCTCGACGCCATCCGGCGCCCGCACCGACTCGGGCTGCCGACAGAGCGCAGTCGCCTAGAATGGTGGGATTACTGACCATTCGCACCAAGGCAGGCGACCAGATGAGCGCTGACGGCACCCACGACACCACCCCGGACGGCGAGCAGCGGGGAGGGCTGCGCGTGAAGCGCGGGCTGGCCGAGATGCTCAAGGGTGGGGTGATCATGGATGTGGTCACCCCCGAGCAGGCCAAGGTCGCCGAGGAGGCCGGGGCGGTGGCGGTCATGGCTCTCGAGCGGGTCCCCGCCGACATTCGCCGTGAGGGTGGCGTCGCCCGCATGAGCGACGTCTCGCTGATCAAGGGGATCATGGCCGCGGTCACCATCCCGGTCATGGCCAAGGCTCGGATCGGCCATCTCGTCGAGGCCCAGGTCCTCCAGGCGCTCGGTGTCGACTACGTCGACGAGTCCGAGGTGCTGACGCCCGCCGACGAGGAGAACCACATCGACAAGTGGGCGTTCACCGTGCCCTTCGTGTGCGGAGCCCGCGACCTCGGCGAGGCCCTCCGCCGCATCGGCGAGGGCGCTGCGATGGTCCGGACCAAGGGCGAGGCCGGCACCGGCAACGTGGTCGAGGCGGTGCGCCACATGCGCGCCGTGCTGGGTGGGGTCCGGCGCCTGCAGTCTCTGCGCCACGACGAGCTGATGGCCGAGGCCAAGCGGCTGGGCGCCCCCTACGAGCTGGTCGTGGAGGTCGCCCAGACCGGCCGGCTCCCGGTCGTCAACTTCTCGGCCGGCGGCATCGCCACCCCGGCGGATGCCGCGCTGATGATGCAGCTCGGCGCCGACGGCAACTTTGTGGGGAGCGGCATCTTCAAGAGCGACGACCCCCTCGGCTACGCCAAGGCGATCGTGGCCGCCACCACCTACTTCGACAAGCCGGACGTCATCGCCGACGTGAGCGCCGGCCTGGGCAAGGCCATGCGCGGCCTCGACGTCGCCACGATGCCCACGGAGGAGCTGCTCGCCACCCGCGGGTGGTGACCCCCAGATCGCCATCTGATCCAGGCATCGCGGTGAGGACCGGGGGATCCGGCTGACGCGCAGGAGGGCCCGTCCGGGGTGAACATGGGCGCGTGAGCATCACCACCCCCGGGGCCTTCGCCTGACCGGACCCGGCGGAGAGCCGTTACGTCTCCGGCGCCCGGCCCTTGGGTAAACTTCCCGTAGTGACCGAGATGCCGACGGTGCCGCCCATCCCGGGTGGCTCGCGTGTCCGGGGGACCTGAACCATCGTTCGAGTAGGCGTGCTCGCACTGCAGGGGGATGTCCGCGAGCACCTCGCCGCCTTCGACCAGGCAGGAGCCGAGGCACTGCCGGTGCGGACCGCGGACGAGATCATGGGTGTCCACGCGCTGGCGCTCCCGGGTGGCGAATCGAGCACCCTCAGCCGCCTGATCCGCGTGTTCGGGCTGGAGGCGCCGCTCCGCCACCGCCTTGCCGGCGGGATGCCGACCTTCTCGACCTGCGCCGGCACCATCCTGCTCAGCCGGGCCATCCTCGACGGCATCGTCGACCAGCTCGCCCTCGGAGCCCTCGACCTGCGCACCCGGCGCAACGGGTACGGCCGCCA
>JBEKAP010000193.1:0-4561 GCA_050015875.1 Candidatus Dormibacteria bacterium
CCAGGTCATGGCCCGGATGGCGCAGGCCAACGCCGAGCTGATGGTCCGGGTGCTCCGCGGCGACGAGGCGGTGGAGGGCGACCCGGTCATGGTCGCGCTGGCTGCCGCCCGCAGCCTTGGGGTCGTGGTCGACGACATCCTGCGAGGCCTGGTCGCCCAGGCTCGCCGCGACGGGCGCACCTGGGCGGAGATCGGCGACGTGCTTCACGTCACCCGCCAGGCCGTGCTCCAGCGCTACGGTGGCGCATCCGCGGAGAGCGCCGTCGTGGCCGCGAAGGCCCGACCGATGCGCGACGCCGTTCCCAGGGCGGTGGAGCTCCTGGAGCTCTTCTTCAGCCGCAGGTGGGGCGAGCTGCGTGCCCACTTCAACCAGCGGATGCTGGACGCCTGCTCGGTCGAGCTGCTCGCCTCGGTCCGGGGGCAGATCCCGGGGAGGGCATTGGAGGCGATCGACATCGGGGCTCCGCGGGTGGTCGGGCTCGGCGAGCACACCATGGTCGAGGTGCCGCTCACCTTCCACACCATGCTCGCCTTCCGGCGCGGCGTCCGCCTGCGCCGCGCAACCGGACGGGTGGTCTTCGAGGAGGGCGGGAAGGTGGCGGGCCTCTTCATCCTCCCCGACGCCGCTCCCCGCCGATGACCGGCGGGCAGACCTGATGGCCTCGCCGCGCCCGGCACCGAAGGGGAGCGCCCCGCGCCCGGACGCCGGCCCTCCCGCGCTCGAGGTGAGGCACCTCACCAAGCGGTTCGGCGAGCGCATCGCCTTCGAGGACGTCTCCTTCAGCATCGCACCGGGTGAGGTCTTCGGCTTCCTGGGGCCCAACGGCGCCGGCAAGACGACGACGGTGCGCACCCTGGGAACCCTGATCGCGCCGACCTCGGGAACCGCCGTGGTGGCCGGCATCCCCCTCAGCCCCGACAACGGGACCGCGATCCGGCGCCGCATCTCGATCATGCCGGAGAACCCCGGTCTCTACCTCCGCCTCACGGTCATCGAGAACCTGGAGCTGTTCGCGGGTCTCTATGGCCTGCGCGACGCCCGCCCCCGGATCGATCGGGCGCTCGAGGCGGTCAATCTCGGCCCGCGCGGCCGCGACCTCTGCGGCAGCCTCTCCAAGGGCCTGCGCCAGCGCGTCGGTCTGGCTCGCGCCCTTCTCAGCGACCCGGAGATCATGTTCCTCGACGAGCCGACCTCCGGGCTCGACCCCGTGGCCGCCCGCGAGGTGCACGACCTCATCAACGGTCTGAGGCAGCGCGGGGTCACCGTCTTCCTCACCACCCACCGCCTGGACGAGGCGGAGCGCCTCTGCGACCGGGTGGCGATCCTCAACACCCGGCTTCGCTCGGTGGGACGCACGGAGGAGCTCCGCGAGGGCCTCTTCAGCCGCTCCCTCGCGGTGGAGACCGCGACACCACTGGATGCCCCCGATGGCGTATTCAACCTCAGCGCCGGCGTCGAGGGCTGGCAGTCACCCGACGCCACCCACTACCTCCTGAATGTCGGTGACCCGCGGGCCGCGGCACCCGCGGTCACCCGAGCGCTGGTCGCCGCCGGCGCGGAGGTGATCTCCATCGCCGAGGCGCATCACTCGCTCGAGGACGTCTACCTCGAGCTCATCGACGAGGACCCGGAGGCGGCGCCGCGATGAGCCTGGACGCCGGTCGCCTCCGCGCCATGATCCGCAAGGAGTTCCGGGTGCTGCTCAGGAACCGTTTCATCATCGGCACCATGGTGGTGCTGCCGGTGGTCTTCCTGATCACGCCGATGATCGAGATCTTTCAGCTCGGCCGGGGGATTCCTGCCAGCGTCGTGCAGCGATTCGCGGGGAGCACCTTCCTCCTCCTCCTCGTCGTCCCGGTGATCGTTCCGGCCGCCATCTCCGCCTACTCCGTGGTCGGAGAGCGCGAGCAGGGCACACTGGAACCGCTGCTGACCACCCCGCTGCGCCGCGAAGAGCTCCTCCTCGGCAAGGCGGTGGCGGCGTTCGTGCCCTCGGTCGCCATCTCGTACTTCCTCTTCGCCCTGGTCATCGTCTGCGCCCAGCTGTTCGCGTCCAACCCGGCGGTGGCGTCGGCACTGGTGCAGAGCTCGCAGCTCGTCGGCGAGTTTCTCTTCGCCCCGCTGCTGGCGGGCTGGTCGATCTGGGTGGGCATCGCCGTGTCGTCGCGGGCGAGCGACGTGCGGGTGGCCCAGCAGCTGGGGACGTTGGCGAGCCTCCCGCCCCTCCTGGTCGTCGCGCTGATCGACCTCCAGGTCCTCACCCCGAGCGTGAATCTTGCACTTGCGTTCGGGGTGGTGCTGCTGATCGCCGACGTCGGCATGTACAGGGTGGTCTCTCAGATGTTCGACCGCGAACGCCTGCTGACCGGTGCTCGGCCCACCACCGTGCGACCGAGCCGGGGATCCGGCTGACCGTGGCGCGGTACGCCATCCTCCTGCGCGGCATCAACATCGGGCCGAGCAACCGGATCCCGATGGCGGAGCTCCGCGGGCTGCTCACCGACGACGGCTTCGACGACGTCGCCACGTACCTGCAGAGCGGCAACGTGGTGCTGTCCTCCACCCTCACACCCGGGGCCGCGGCACGGCGGTGCGAGGAGCTGATCGCTGAGCGGTTCGGTCTGCGCATCCGCGCCCTGGTGCGCACTCACGCCGAGCTGGACGCCGTGGTCCGCGCCGACCCGCTGGCGGAGGCGCCGGCCAACCCCAAGGGATACCAGGTGACCTTCCTGGAGTCGTCCCCCGACCCGGACATCGTGCCCAGGCTGGCGGCGGCGGCCACCCCGGAGGAGCGGTTCGCCGTTATCGGCCGCGAGATCTACGCCTGGCATCCCGACGGCATCGCCCGCTCCAAGCTCGCCACCCTGCTGGCGGGGCGCGCGTTCCAGGGTGCGGCCACCGCGCGCAACTGGACGACCGTCACCGCCCTCCTGTCGATGACCGCGGACTGAGACCGGCGTCCCCGACCAGCGCGGTGAGCAACACCTGCACGCGCGCATCGATCTCGTCCCGGATGCGACGGACCGTCGCAAGCGGTTTGCCGGCGGGATCCTCCAGCTCCCAGTCCAGGTAGCGCTTGCCGGGGTAGAAGGGGCAGGTGTCACCGCAACCCATCGTGATGACCACGTCGGCGGCATGCACCGCCTCATCGGTGAGCGGCTTGGGGAACTCCCGGGAGATGTCCAGCCCCACCTCGGCCATGGCCGACACCACCGCCGGGTTGAGCTGATCCGCCGGCTGCGAGCCCGCCGACCGCACGCGGACGCGACCGCGCGCCCGGTGGTCGAGCAGGCCCGCAGCCATCTGGGAACGCCCCGCGTTGTGGATGCAGACGAAGAGCACCTCCGGCACCGGCGACCCGTCAACCCCGCTCATCGACGAACCTCCTCATGCCGTGGTCTCGGTCCGCGCGTCCCCACCGGCGAGGACGCGGACGGGGGCGGCCTCGCGTTCCGGGGGGTGGAGCACCCGTATCGCGAGGAAGGCGATCGCGGCGCCGACGAGCTCCGCGGCGACGAAGGGGGCGACCGACCCGGGGCTGATGCCCGCGAAGGTGTTGGAGAACATGCGCGCCACCGCCACCGCCGGGTTGGCGAAGCTGGTCGACGAGGTGAAGAAGTACGCGCCGGTGATGTACGCGCCCACCGCGACGGGGACGGCTGAGGGCCGGTGACTCCGCATCAGGCCGAAGATGACGAGCAGGAGCCCGAAGGTGGCGACCGCCTCGCCGAGCCAGAGGCCGCCGCCGGACCTGGCACGGGCGGAGATGGTCACGGCGGGCAGGGAGAACATCAGGTTGGCGACGACCACGCCGGTCACGGCACCGAGGAACTGGGCCGCGAGGTAGGCGGGGAGGTGGCGGCCTCGAAGACCTCCGAGAGCCGCATCCACCAGCGAGACGGCCGGGTTGAGGTGGGACCCCGACACCGGCCCCAGGCACCCGATGATCGCCGCCAGGGCGGCACCGGTCGCGATCGCGTTCTCCAGGAGCTCCAGCCCGGTGTCACCCGGACTGAGGCGCCGCGCCGCGATCCCGGAGCCGACGACGGCGAGGAGCAGCAGAGCCGTGCCGATGAACTCGGCCAGGGCCCGGCGCGCGACCGACGGCATCCGTCGACCCGCTCAGCCTACCGGCGGCTTGCGGGCGCGGATGAAGGCGCTGACGACCCGTCCGCCGCTCCCGTGCACGGCACCCAGGGCGAGCTCGCCCTCCGCTCCGGCCACCTCTCCCGCACCCTCGGCCGTGTAGTCGCGCGTCACCTGCAACGTGATCTCCTCGAAGCCGGCGCTCTCCAGCAGCCCGCGGTAGACGTCGTCCTCCAGCGCACCCGCGAGGCAGCCGACCCACAGCTCGGTGCGACGCCGGATCTCCTCGGGAAGCCGGCCCTGGACCACCACATCGGAGACGGCGAAGCGGCCACCGGGTCGCAGCACGCGGAACGCCTCGCGCAGCACCCGGCCCTTGTCGGCACTGAGATTGATGACGCAGTTGGAGATGACGACGTCCACCGACTGAGCGGGGAGCGGCAGGTCCTCGATCGTCCCCTTGAGGAACCTGAC
>JBEKAP010000194.1:0-4491 GCA_050015875.1 Candidatus Dormibacteria bacterium
TGACTTCGTGGAGGACAAGGAGGCGACCGCGCCGAGCGATGCCGCCTCGCTGACCATGCTGCGCACCGAGGTCGAGGACATCCTCGACACGCTGACGCCCCGCGAGCGCCGCGTGCTCCAGCTCCGCTTCGGCCTGATCGACGGTCATCAGCGGACCCTCGAGGAGGTCGGCAAGCGCTTTGGCGTCACCCGCGAGCGCATCCGTCAGATCGAGGCCAAGGCGCTGCGCAAGCTCCGTCACCCGTCGCGCAGCAAGAAGCTGAAGGACTACCTGGAATAGCGTCGGCGACACTGGGCGTCGCCCGGTCTGGTGCCGCGCCGCTCGTGGCGGACGCCTCCAGAGGCGGTCCGATCGAGCCGCCGGCCCAATTCGACCCTATAATCCCGATTCGATCCATTCCGGGTTAGCTCAGCGGTAGAGCAGGCGGCTGTTAACCGCAAGGTCACTGGTTCGAATCCAGTACCCGGAGCCACCGCGACCAACGTCACACCAAGGATCGAGGAGAAAGCCCATGGCTGAGGCCGAGCGGGTGGAGGCCGGGCTGGCCGGCTCCGTCCCTTCTGACGACCGGGCGGAGCCGGCCAGCGTGGCCACTCTCTCCGCTGCCCCGCTTCCTCCGGAGCCCGTGGCCGCCGCCGCGGCGCCCCCCACCCTGGAATCCGGCCTCACCGACCAGGAGCCCTCGGCGTCGGTTCGGGGTGTTCCCACCTGGACCTTCGCCCTGCCCGCGGTCGCTGCGCCTGCCGCGCCGCCCGCGATCGGCTCCCCGGCCGCCTCTGCCGGGAGCAGGGCCGCCTACCCGCCGCCGCCCCCGCCGCCCCCCGGCGTCACGGGTGCCCCGGTCACCCGTCCTGCGGCCGCCCCGCCGGCCGTCCAGCTTCTCAGCGTGCCGTCTCTCGGCCCCACGGGGACGCGACGGCATCCCCTCGCCGTCGTCGCGCTCTCGGTCGTCACCCTGGGCGCCTACGCGGTCTCCTGGCACGTCCGGGTCAATCGGGAGATGTCCGACTTCGACGCTCGCATCGAGGTCCGTCCTCGGCTGTCAGCCTTCGGGGTGGCCGTCGCCTGGCTCGCGGGTCTGCTCTGCACCCTGGCTGGAGCCGCCATCCTGCTGGCCCACGCTCTCCGGATCGGGCCCGCTCTCGCCCGCCTGGCGTCCGGGCCCTCGGTGCACGGGGTGACCCTCCCCTGGCATGACCTGATGCTCGGTGGGCTGGTCGCCGTCCCCTACCTCGTCCTCATCCTGCCGCTGTCGGTCGTGGCCGTGGTGATGACCCTGGAGCGTGGCCGGCTGGTCCAGGAGCGGGTCGGTATCCGTCCCGACCGGCAGATCCGCCCAGCGGCTCGTGCCTGCCTTCTGCTCCTCCCCATCGTCGGCGGCCTCTGCTACGTGGGCTCGGTCCAGGCCAGCCTCAACCGCGTCTGGGAGGCGACGCCGTCCCTGGCTCCGCCGCCCGGCCCGCGTCCGCGGTGAGCTGCCACCTGTGCCCATCTCCATCGCGTGCGTCTCGGGCAAGGGCGGGGTCGGAAAGACGACCACCTGCGCGGCCCTGGCCGGCGCGTTCGGTGAGCTGGGCCGGCGGGTGCTCGCCGTTGACGTCGACCCTCAGTCGAACCTGACCTCGGGGCTCGGTTTCAACCCCTACCAGCTCAAGGGGACGATCGCCGACATCCTGGTCGACCCGGCCGTGCTTCCCGAGGCGGTCACCCTCGCCACCGAGTGGGAGGGGGTCTCGTTGATCCCGGCCAACCCCGACCTGAGCGCGGTCGAGGCGGAGATGGCCACGACGGTCCGTCGCGAGCTGCGGCTCCGCGACGCGCTCCACCGTGGCGCCGGTCTCGATGCCTACGACGTGGTGCTCTTCGACACCCCGCCCAACTTCGGCTTTCACACCATCAGCGCGCTGGGGGCAGCGGCATGGTTGCTGGTCCCTCTGCAGATGTCCGGCTACGCCATGAAGGGGCTCAAGGAGGTGCTGCGCACCTACCAGGCGGCCAGGGAGCAGCTCAACCCCGAGCTGCGCATCCTCGGCCTGCTGCCGACCTTCGTCAACCTGCGCACTCGCTTCAGCCAGCAGATGCTGGAGGGGCTCCGGGAGATCCCGAGCCTGCACGTCTTCGATACCGTGATCCGAGTGACGGTCAAGCTGCAGGAGACCGCGATGGCCGGAGCGCCGATCACCGCCTACGCGCGGAATTCGGAGGCGGCCCAGGCGTACCGGAGGCTTGCCCTGGAGATTCTCGAGCGGGCCGCCGCGGCCGTGCCGCCGGGCCAGGCATGAGGCGTCGGGCGGTGGCCGCCCCAGCCCCCGTCGAGGCGGAGGAGACGGAGCCCGTGGCGATCGCGGTCACCGAGCCGGAGCCGGACCGGGCGGAGGATGCCATCGAGGCGGTCGAGCCGGAGGAGCCCGAGCAGTCCGAGGAGCCCACCGTCGACGAGGCGGAGGAGACGGAGCCCGTGGCGATCGCGGTCACCGAGCCGGAGCCGGACCGGGCGGAGGATGCCATCGAGGCCGTCGAGCCGGAGGAACCCGAGCAGTCCGAGGAGCCCACCGTCGATGCGGCGGAGCCGGAGCCCGTGGCGGTCGCGGTCACCGGGGTCACGGAGCCGGAGCCGGGCGAGGCGGAGGACGCCGGAGACCTCGTCGAGAGGGAACCGTCGGTCGAAGCGGATGCGCCCACCGACTCGGAGGAGCCGCCCGCCAGGGCGGAGTCGGATCCCGAGGGCGAGGCCGGCATGCACGCCTTCGCCATCGATACCGCAGCCGAGGTCGCGGTCCCGGCCTCCTCGATGGATTCGCTCACCCTTCCCGAGCGCTCTCGCCATGAGGCGGACGCCCGGCGGCAGCGCCGGCGCCGGAGTGCGGCGCGCCTGCCCGCCCTGGTCGCGCCGGTCGACATCCCGGAGGACGCCTACGGACGCATCGACTTCATCGTCGCCCGCGCCGGCGCCGACCGCGACGAGCCGGCGCCTCGTGAGAGCACCCTCGCCGCGGCACCCGAGGACCCTGTCCGCCGCCTCCTCACCCTCGGATCCGGATGGGTGGCCGTCGCCCTGCTCGGTGCGCTGCTGATCATCGTGTTCCTCGTCCTCTCCCTCCTCTACCACCGGTGAGTGCGCGGGCCGTGCTCGGCCGCACCGTCGCCGCTGGAGCGGTCGGCTGGGCGGCGGCCTGCGGCCTCGTCTACTGGCGCACATTCCGCCCGATCCCCACGACGCACCGCGACCAGCGCCGTCTGACCCCCGCCGATTTCGAGCTCGACTACGAGGAGCTCCCGGTCCGGACCGCCGACCGGCTGCGCCTCCTCACCTGGCTGCTGCCCGGCACCCGCGATGCGGTGGTGGTCGTGAGTGGGGGCTACCGCGGTCGGATCAGCGACGTCCTCGGGATCGGCGCGGCGCTGCGGAGGGCAGGCTTCTCGGTCGTCGCCTTCGCCTGGCGCGGGACGCCCGGCAGCGACCGCGCCCCGCTCACGCTGGGGGCCAACGAGCGCGGCGATCTGACGGCGGTGCTCGACGCCGTCCAGGACCGCCTGGGGTCGGTCCCGATCGGTCTCCTCGGATACTCGATGGGCGGTGCCGTGTCGATCAGCGTAGGAGCCGACGACCCACGGGTGCGGGCCGTCTGCGCCGACAGCGCCTTCGCCGACCCGGTGGGGCTGCTCCAGGAGAGCATCCGCCGTCAGCTCCGCCTTCCCGCGGCGGTGCTCGCCGACCCGGTGATCGCCCTCCTGGCCCGACGCACCGGCGCTCGCCTCGCCGACTTCCGTCCGGTCGCCGCCGTGGGCTGCCTCGCTCCCCGGCCCCTCCTGCTCATCCACGGTGACGCCGACACCTCCGTGCCGGTCGAGCATGCCCATCGGCTCCACCGGGCGGCGGGCGATCCCAAGAACCTCTGGGTGCTCTCCGGTGTGGTCCACGTGGGCGCCTACTTCGCCGACCGGTCCACCTACGTCACGAGAGTGGTCGACTTCTTCGACCGCTCCCTTGGAGGGTCCTGACGAAGCTCCGACCGTCCTGACGCACCGGAGGCGTCGAGGCCGCTCCGCTAGTTGTCAGCAAATACACTGATGCGTTACAATCCCGGGCGTGGACACCGATCGCGGCACCCAGGCCCTGCTTCGCCACCTCGATGCCAGCCTCGGAAGCCGTCCTGAGGACGAGCTGATCGCCCAGGTCCTGGGGGGGGCCGAGCCGCCGGCCACCCTCCTTGCCACCGCCGGGCGCCTGGCCCGACTCCCCTTCTGGGAGCGGCGTGCGCTGGGTGCCAGCGGGCTGGTCCGTGACCACCGGGTCCCGCCTCGGGAGGCGATCCGGCTGGCGGCCCTCTGGGAGCTGGCCGAGCGTTGGTATCCCGACGAGCGGCCGGCCGTGACCACGCCGGGCGCGGCGCTGCACCTCCTTCAGGGGCTGCGAACCCTCAGCCGAGAGGAGGTCTGGGCGCTCTTCCTCGACGCCCGCCACCGGCTGATCTCCGTCGAGCCGGTGG
>JBEKAP010000195.1:0-4442 GCA_050015875.1 Candidatus Dormibacteria bacterium
AGCCGCTCGTTGGGGATGGTGATCAGGGTGTCGACACGGTCCTGCAGGTAGGTGATCCCCTCCTCGGCGATGCGCTGGCGGCGCAGCCCCTCGAAGCGGAAGGGCTTGGTCACCACGCCGATGGTGAGCGCGCCGCTCTCCCGGGCGATCTCGGCGACGATCGGGGCGGCGCCGGTCCCGGTGCCCCCGCCCATCCCGGCGGTGACGAACACCATGTCCGAGTCGGCGAGCGCCCTGGCGAGCTCGTCCCGCGACTCCTCGGCCGCGTCGCGCCCCTTTTGGGGGTCGCCGCCCGCGCCCAAGCCGCGGGTCACCTTGGACCCGATGCGGATCTTGTTCTGGGCGGTCGACTGCGTCAGCGCCTGGTGGTCGGTGTTCAGGGCGATGAACTCGACGCCCTTCAGGTTGCCACGCATCATCCGGTTGACGGCGTTGGTGCCACCACCGCCGACCCCCACGACCCGGATGCGCGCGTGCCCCTCGGTGGTCCGGTCCAGGTCTGCCATCGCACTCTCCTCGCGCTGTCGCGCCTCGCCGCTGCCCGATCGTGCCAGGAACTCCTGGGTCATCCGGCGCAGCTCGCGCTCTCTCTCATTCATCTTTCCGATCCCGCCGTGGTGGTCCTGCCGTTCAGAAGAGCTCTCGAAACCAGCGCCCGAGCCGGGCGCCCGCCGGGTCTCCGCGCTGGTCCTGGGATGGGGTCTGGACGCGGCCGCGAAGGTTGACGTGGCCATTGCCGCCGTTCAGCCGCCGTGCCGCCGGCCGGCCGCCGGAGCGGGCCGCCCAGCGCAGCAGCCCCACCACGGTCGCGTGGTCGGGCCCCTGGATCTCGTCGTTCATCCCGCTCACACCGGAGGGCGCGGCCACCCGGGCGGGGAGGTCGGTGACGCTCTGCACCATCTCGCCGAAGCCGCGCAGGAGCGCCCCGCCGCCGGTCAGCACGATGCCGCCGGAGAAGAGCGACGGGGGGCCCGCCATCTCGATCTGGGCGGCGATCAATTGAGCCATCTCCCTGGCCCGCGGGCCGATGATCTCGGCCAGGTAGCGCTGGGGGACGTTGACAGGCTCGTCGTACCCCATCGGGGTGAGGGTCACCTGGGCCTCGGCGGGCAGGGTGAGCTGCAGGCAGTGGCCGAAGCTGCGCTTCACCACCTCGGCGGTGTCGAGGTCGCAGCGCAGCCCCACGGCGAGGTCGCCGGTGACGTGGTTGCCACCCACGGGCAGGACGGCGGTGTGGATGATGCTGCCCCGGGCAAAGACGGCCACGTCGGTCGTCCCGCCGCCGACGTCCACCACCACCACCCCGCGCTCCAGCTCGTCCTCGGTGACCACCGCCTCCGCGGAGGCGAGCACCTGGAGCACCAGGTCGTCGACGTCCAGCCCGGCCTTGTGCACCACCTTGACCACGTTCTGGATCGCCGTGGTGGCCCCCGTCACGATGTGGGCGTCGACCTCCAGGCGGCTCCCCGACATCCCGATGGCGTCGCGGACACCGTCCTGACCGTCGATGGTGAACTGCTGGGGCAGCACGTGAAGGATGCGGCGGTCACTCGGCACCGACACCGCCCGGGCGGCGTCGATGGCCCGGCCGACGTCCTGGACGCCCACCTCGCGGCGGCCCGCGGCCACCGCCACCACGCCACGACTGTTCTGCGAGGTGATGTGGCCGCCGGCCAGGCCGACCACCGCGGAGTCGATCGCCAGCCCGGCCATCTGCTCGGCGAGGTCGACCGCCTCGGCCACCGCCTCGGCGGCGCGGTCGATCTCGATGACGGCGCCCTTCCGGATGCCCCGGGAGATGGCTTCACCCACACCGAGGACCCGCAGCCCCGCCGACTCGAGGTCGGCGACGGCACAGCAGACCTTGGTCGTTCCTAGATCAAGTGCAAAGACGTGGCGGGGACGGCTCACATTGACATTGCAGTATAGCCGCGGCAATACGGCAGCGGAAGGCTTTTCCACCGCAAAACCGCAAGATGTCGGGTTTGCGAGGACGGTTGGCACAAGATGTTGCCCGTCGAATGTCGGGCCGTGCCGCCCCGGATCGTACCATCCGCCGGGTCGGAGCGACCGCGGAGAGGTGGCATCGGGAGCCTCGGAGGGCGCGCCGGCGACGCGTCGTCCCGAGCCCGTGGACTGGCCGCGAGGCACCTGCGTCAGGACCCGGGCCAGAACAAGGCCTCGCCTCTGCACCTTGCCAGCGAGGCCTCGCCGCTCGCGGTCCACCCTCGGGCCGCTGTAGCCGGATCACCGTAGCACCGGGTGCATACCCGCGCAAGCGACGAATCTGCGCAAGGAATCTGGGGGGCTCGATCCCGCGACCGGCAGGCCCGCGGGGCCGGCTCAGGTCACGGGGTCAGCTCCACCAGGTAGTCCTGGGTCACCCAGCCCTGCCCCTGCAGGTGCCACCAGATCGTGCCCTCGGGCAGCTGGCTGGTCGGGTCCGTCTCCGCCGCGTATGCCGGGCCCTGGTCGACGGTGTAGTGCGTGCCCTGTCCGAAGGTCGTGCTGGTGGTGAGACAGGCGGTGACGGCGGAGGCGTGACCGGGACTGGCGTGGACGGCGGCGCAGCCGGACCCGGCCGGCCCGTACAGCCAATCGGTCAGGCCGATCCCCGGGCTGTACCCCGGCGCCTGCGAGCAGGTGGTGTCCAGGACGTGCCAGCCGGCGCCGTCCTGCCAGAGGTAGGTCGAGGCCCCGCAATCGGGGCCGCCGTAGGCGACGACGGCCGCCTGGGAGCCGGTGGTCACCTGGTAGCTCGGATTGGGCGGCCCCTGCCCGGCGAACTCCTCCTGGCCGGCCGCCTGCGCCCCGGCGGTCGGCGAGGAGAAGGCCTCGGGGGTGGTGGCCGCGACGATGGCGCCGAGCTGGATCACGCCGTCACAGGGGGCGACGGACATCTCGATCAACGAGTCGCCCAGTGACCCGATCACGGTGCCCCCTCCCGGGATCGACAGGCTCACCTCTCCGACCGAGGGTGCGGATCCCGAGCAGACCCCGGGCTGGACGTCCCCGGTGTGCCAGCTGATCGTCACCGTTGCCTCCCCGCTCTGCGGCCACCAGGCGTCCAGCGCGACCCGGTCCGGGACCAGCCAGGCGCTGCCGGCCGGAGCCGGGCTCTGGAGGGTGGTGGACAGCGCGCCGCCGCTGCCGGTGAGCAACTGGGCCTGGAGCGACCCGCTCAGCAGGCACGCGGTGCCGGAATCGTTGGCGAGGAGAGCGGTCATGCCCTGCTCGCCGCCGGAGGCGGAGCTCTCCGCGCCGAAGAGCACGTCGAGGTCGCCGCCCGTGCAGGCCGGCCCCGCGGGGGAGGGGGAGGGCGTGGGGATCGGCGCGGCGGTGGGGACGGCCGTGCCGGAGGGGGCGGAGGAGGCCACCACGGCGGTGCCGGCCGGCGTCCGGGGTGCGGTCGAGGCCCCCGAGCAGGCGGTGAGCAGGGCTGCGGGGATCAGGAGGGCGGTGACAGCGGCCGCCCGGGCGAGCGCGGCCGGGCGGCAGGAGGAGGGCATCTCGCGCCGCGAAGCATGCGCCGCGGGCGATCTGCGAGTCCAGCACGCCGGCTCCGGAGCCGTGCGCCGGGGACGCGCGGTCACCCGCACCGGGGGCTCAGGGGGCGACCCGCACGACCAGCTTGCCCCGCTGCTCACCGGCGGCCAGGGCCGCGAAGGCGGAGCGAGCCTGCTCCAGGGGCATCACGCTGTCGATCAGGGGACGGAGGGCGCCCGACGCGCAGAGGGCGACCAGCCGCTCCAGCTCCGGCCTCGTGCCCATACTGGTCCCGACGACGGTGAGCTGGCGCCAGAAGATGCGGTTGAGCTGAGCCCGCGGGTTGGGCCCGCTGGTCGCCCCCGCGACCACCACCGTCCCACCGGGGCGGACCGAGCGCAGGCTGAGCCCCCAGGTGGCCTCCCCCACCGTCTCCAGGACGGCGTCCACGCCCCCGCCGGTGCGCTGGGTCAGCTCCCGCGCCGCCTCGAGGTCCCCGGGGTCGAAGGCGCTCGCCGCCCCCAGCTCCTCGGCGGCCCGCCGCTTGCCGGCGTCGCGCGAGGTGACGTGGACCTCGATCCCCGCCTGCACACCGAGGAGGATGGCGGCCGTCGCCACACCGCCGCCCGCACCCTGGACGAGGACGGAGGTCCCGGGCCCGAGGCCGGCCCGGACGAAGAGCATCCGGTAGGCGGTCAGGTAGGCGGTGGGCAGGCAGGCGGCCGCCTCGTCGCCGACCTCGTCGGGAAGGGGCACCAGGTTGGCGGCGGGCACGGCGACCAGCTGAGCGAGGGCGCCGCCGTGGGGCGGCTCCCCCAGCAGGCTGAGCCGGTGGCAGACCCCGGGCTCGGGGGCCAGGCATGCGGGGCAAGCGCCGCAGCCGATGACGCTGTGGACCACCACCCGGGTGCCGGGGAGCGGAGCCCCGCCGGCGCCCTCGCCGAGCGCCTCGACCC
>JBEKAP010000196.1:0-4428 GCA_050015875.1 Candidatus Dormibacteria bacterium
GGGGTCCTCCGAGGGAGCCCACGGGGCGGTGGGATCGAGCAGGGTGTGCAGCACGGTCTCGGGCTTCCGGGTGGTGATGCTCACCCGCCCGTCCGCCACCACACGCTCCACACCGGGCACCCTGCGCAACCTCTCGAGATCGAGGCCCGCTACGTTGGCGAACTCGACCGTGGTCCCCGGCGCGTACCGGGAGATCAGGCGGCGCGGCGTGTCGAGGGCGACGATGCGCCCATGCTCCACGACGGCGACGCGGTCACAGAGGCGCTCCGCCTCCTCCATGTAGTGGGTCGTCAGCACGACGGTCTTGCCCCGCCCCTTGATGCCCTCGATGACGGTCCAGATGTTGAGCCGGGCCTGGGGGTCGAGACCGGTGGTGGGCTCGTCCAGGAAGACGAGGTCGGGATCGTTGATCAGAGCCAGCGCGATGCTCAGCCGCTGCATCTGGCCCCCGCTCAGCTTGTCGGTGTAGGTGTCGGCCTTCTCCCCGAGGTTGAACTCCTCGATGACCTCGCGCACAGGGCGCGACCGCCGGTAGAGGGCGGCGAAGAGCTCGACGGCCTCCCGGACCTTGGTGAAGGGAGGCAGCGCGGTGGCCTGGAGCTGGACCCCGATCCGCTCCTTGACCGTCCCCGGGTGGGCGAGAACGTCGGTGCCGAGGACGTCGACGCTACCGGCATCCGGCGTCCGCAGCCCCTCGATGATCTCCAGGGTGGTCGTCTTGCCCGCGCCGTTCGGGCCGAGCATCCCGAAGACCTCGCCCTTCTCGACAGCGAAGCTCAGGCCGTCCACGGCGACGACGTCGCCGTAGCGCTTGACCAGGCCCCTGACGTCGATGTCTGCCAACTCTCCTCCCGGCCGCGCGACGGCGGGCATCGGCTCGGCGCCAAGCATATGGTGTCGCCTCCTTCGGGCTGGGCGGGCACCGGCTCCACGGGGTCGTCCGCCTGGCTGGCGCCGATGCGGCGGGCGGCCGACTGGCCGCGCCTGGCCACCGGGGCATGCGCGGTCGCCGCGGCGAGGCCGAACACCGGCATGTTCGAGTAGATGCACTCGTAGCCACCGGCCGGGATCCGATAGGTCTCGTGCCAGACACCCACGTCGCCGCTCGCGCCGACCGCCCGGTTGAACCGATGCCACGGGTCGCGGTGCGGCTCGTCCTTGTTCTTGGCGAAGGCGAGCAGCTGGTCGAGGCTGCGCCAGTACTGGAGCACGGTGATGACCCGCAGGCCGGGCATCACCCGGTAGCCGAGCATTCCCTTGCTCGGGTCCTTCGCCAGCGAGCGGAGCATGGGCCCCATCGCCCGCGCCACCGGCAGCCACTTGTGGATCTTCCAGAAGTGGTTGATCCGCATCCCGACCAGGAAGACGACGAAGTCGCCCTCGACGTCGGCGGTGTAGCGACCGGGAATCACGGTGGCCATGGGCTCCTCCTGAGGTGACCGGTTTTAGAACGTTGATATGTAACATCGTTATAGAACCATGTTCGGATATACTCTGTCAAGTGGCCAGACCGCGAACCCACGACGACAAGCTCCGCCTCCGCCTGCTCGACGAGGGTGGCCGCCTGCTGGCCGAGGAGGGTCCCGCCGCCCTGACCGTCCGCCGCCTCGCCGAGCGGGCGGAGACCTCACCGTCGGCCGTCTACAGCCTCTTCGGCGACAAGTGGGGGCTGGTCGAGGAGATGTTCCGCGAGGGATTCCGGCGCTTCGCCGAGCGGATCGCCGCGCTGCAAGGGACCGACGATCCGCTGATCGACCTCGTCGCGCTGGGTGCCGCCTTCCGCGCCAACGCCCGGGCCAATCCGCACCTCTACGACCTGATGTTCGGCCAGCCCTTCCCCCAGTTCCATCCCGGGGAGGAGACCGGGGCGATGGCGATGAGCACCTTCGGGGCCCTGGTCGCGGCGCTCGGCCGCTGCGTCGACGCCGGCCTTCTGGATGGCGATCCGCTCGGGCTGGCCACCCTCTTCTACAGCCTGATCCACGGGCTGACCAGCCTCGAGCTGATCGGCTGGCTCGGGCCCCCCGAACGGGCCGACGCCGCCTGGGCGCGCGCCCAGATGGCGATGTTCCGAGGCCTGATGCCGTCCGCGGAGGGCGGTTGAGGGGACGCCCGAGGGTGGATCGCGAGGAACTCAGACCCGCCGCGACTCCCAGCGGAAGAAGCGCAGGGTGAGCGCCAGCCCGACCACTCCCCAGATCGCCATCACCAGCAGATCCTGGCCGTTCCAGCCGCTCGAGCTGTGCTCGGCGCCGAAGCCGGTGAGCATCGCCTCCTTGAACCAGTAGATGGGGAAGACCTTGGCGATGTCCGCGACGACGGCGTTGTGGAAGTTGAAGAAGAAGCCGGAGATGAAGAGGATGGGGAGGGAGGTGAAGTTCACGACCGCCGGCGCCGCGTCGGCGTTGGGCGTGATCGCGGTGACGGCCAGGCCGATGACGCAGAAGACCAGGCCGCCGAGGAGCACGGTGACGAGGGCCGGCAGCGGGTGGGCCGGCCAGGGGGCCTGGTAGAGGAGGTGTCCGACCAGGGCGGTCAGCGCCACCACGATCAGGGCGGAGACCAGGGCCGAGCCGAGGATGCCGGCGACGAACGCCGCCGGCGGCAGCGGGGTCCCGCGCAGTCGCTTGAGGAGACCGTTGTCGCGGCGGTAGACGGTGGCGATGGTGAGGTTGGAGAAGCAGGTGGTGATCACGCCCCAGGCGGCCATGGCGGGGACGAAGAAGTTGTTGTAGGGCACGGCCGTGCCGCCCACGCACTGACCGCGCGCGCCGAGATTGCCGTCGATGCAGGTGGTCGCGCCCTTGAAGATGACGCCGAAGATGAGCAGGAACATGATCGGGAAGCCGAATCCGAAGAAGGCGGCCACGGGGTTGCGCCAGAAGCCCCGCTGCTCGGCGCGCACCTGACGGAGTCCGATGGCGAGGTCACTCATCTCCGGTGAGCTCCAGGTAGACGTCCTCCAGGGACGGCTGGGTGACCTCCAATCGCTCCAGCTCGAGCCCGCGGGCCACGGCCCACTCGGTCAGCTCGTGCAGGGCCTTGGTCGGGGTTTCGGTCAGCATCGCGATCAGCCCGTCCTCGCCTCCGGGGACGACCTCACCCACGGCGGGCACGGTGACCCCCTGGGGACGGACGAATTGGATCCTGGTCTCGGCCTTCTCCGCGCGCAGGCTACCGGGCGTGCCGATCCGGACCACCTCCCCGGCGCTGACGACGCAGACCCGGTCGGTGAGGTTCTGGGCCTCGTCCATGTAGTGAGTGGTGAGCAGGATGGTCTTGCCCAGCTTGCGCATCCCGCGCACGATCTCCCAGGCGTTGCGCCGAGCCGACGGATCGAACCCGGTGGTCGGCTCGTCGAGGAACACCAGCTCCGGGTCGCCGATCAGCGCGAGGGCGAGATCGAGGCGGCGCTGCTGCCCACCCGAGAGCTTCCTGACCCGCGCGTCCGCCTTCTCCTCCAGACCGACCAGCTCGATGACATCACCGGTCGCAAGCGGGTTCGGGTAGTAGCCGCGGTGGAGCTCGACCACCTCGCGCACGGTGAGGTAGGGCTCCACCGCGCATTCCTGGAGGACCATGCCGACCCGGCGCCGCAGGGCGCGTCCGCCGTCCGCCGGATCGATCCCGAGGATCTCGACCCGCCCCTGGTCACGGTGGCGGTAGCCCTCGAGGATCTCGACAATGGTCGTCTTACCGGCGCCGTTGGGCCCGAGCAGGCCGAAGACCTCACCCGGCTCCACGCTGAAGCTGACCCCACGCACGGCGTGCAGCGAGCCGTACGACTTGCGCAGCTCCTCGACCACGATGGCCGCCATCTACGTGATACCTCCCGTCAGGACGAGATCGTACCCGACTCCTTCCCGGCCACCGCCAGGCGCTCGCTGGCCTCCACGCAGCCGTCGATGACCGCGGACATCACCTTGCCCACCGCCTCCGCGGAGAGCCGTGGCACCCGGCTGGCGACGTGGGCGATGACCTCCTGCTCGCGGCTGCGGTCACGAACGGTGAGACCGCTGCGACGCTTGTCGCGCTGCACGGCGTCGACCGCGCCCGCCCGGCTCTGCAGCACCGCGCCGAGAGCCAGGTCCAGCGAGTCGATGATCTGGCGGTGCTCGGCGAGCTCCGCGGCCTGGTGGCCCCGCAGCATGGGCGCCAGCACGGCGGCGCCGGCGATGATCGCCTCGAGGGTGTCGGGTGTGATGGCCTGGGCGGCGTCGCTCCAGGACTCCGCGGGAATGGGGTGGGACTCGATCAGGAGCCCGTCGGCGCCGGCGGCCACGGCGGCCAGCGCCAGCGCGGGCACCCAGTCGGCACGACCCGCGGCGTGGCTCGGATCGACGATCACGGGCAGGGGCGTGCGCTCGCGCAGCACGGGCACGGCGGAGACGTCCAGGGTGTTGCGGGTGGCCGTCTCGAAGGTGCGGA
>JBEKAP010000197.1:0-4424 GCA_050015875.1 Candidatus Dormibacteria bacterium
CGGCGCCGGAAGCGCTCCACCTGGCCGCCGGTGTCCACGATCCGCTGGGTGCCGGTGTAGAAGGGGTGGCAGACAGAGCAGACCTCGGTCTTCAACTCGGGCAGGGTCGAGCCCGTCAGGAACGTGTTGCCACAGACGCAGGTCACGACGGCGTCGGCATGGAACTGGGGGTGCAGGGCAGCTTTCATGGACAGGCTCGTACTGAGGGGGACGGAACGCACCGAGGATACCACGGGGCCCGTGAATCGAAGCGGGCACGCGGCGGGGCCCCGCTCCGGCCCGATCAGCCGGGATGGGCGACCGGTCGGGTGAAGTTCCCGTGGGCCACCCCGGGCAGCCGCCCACGGACCACCTCCAGCGCGGCCGCCATGCCGATCCCGGGCTCCATTGCCGGCAGCTCCTCGATCAGCCAGTCGTGGTCGACGTTGAGACTCCGCCACTGGATCTGGTGGACCCCCATCTCGGCACAGGCGGCGATGGTCGCCTCCAGCTCGACCGGGGTGTCGGTGAGGCCGGGGAACGCGAGCAGATTCAGGCAGACCTGACCTCCAGCCCGCCTCACGATCCGACCACACTCGAGCACCTCCTCCAGCCCGTACCCGATGGGGCGGTAGTAGGCCCGGAAGACGGGGTCCGTGAACGAGATGGCGCTGATCCGGACGCTGTCGCAACCGGCCGCGACCATCCGCTCCAGCACCCGAGGGCGGCTCCCGTTGGTGTTGACGTGGATGGTCGTCGAGGGATGCTGAGAGCGGATGGCGGCCGTGGCCTCGACCAGGGCCCGACCCCGGGTCAGCGCCTCCCCCTCACACCCCTGACCGAAGGAGACCATGGCCGCCTCCTCCCCGGCGAGGAAATGGTCGGCAATCCCGGCCAGCTCCGCCGCCGTCGGGGCGAACCCCATCCGCTCCTGCGGGGAGGGCACTGCGCCGTCGCTCTGCAGCGAGATGCAACCGAGGCAGTCCGCGTTGCAGGCGGGCGATGCCGGGAGGGCGGCCTCATAGCGGCGGAGGAAGGTGTTCTGGGCCGTGTAGCAGCGGTATTCGAGGGCGCAGCGGGCAAGGTGGTCGACCAGCCGGTTGTCAGGGAGAGCGCGGCGGGCGGCATCGACCGCCTCGGGGAGGCCCGTGGCGGTATGCCGACCGGGCTGCCACCACTCGAAGGAGTCGGTCGAGATGGCGGCGACCACCAGCTCGCCGTCGCGCTCCGCGACCGCCGCATAGCCGAAGAGGGGCAGCCGCCGGCTGCCCGCGACCGGCCGGGACGCCGGCAGCAGGGTTCGCAGGTGACCCACGGGGAGGATGGCGGCGACCGGCGACCATCGGCCGTCCAGCTCGGCGAACTCCCCGAGCCGATCGAGACCGTAGGCGCGCCTGCCGGGGAGGTGGGCGACGGTGGCGCCCTCGGGCAGGGGGATGACCTGGGATTCCTCGAGGGGAACGAGGAGACGGCCCGATCGGGCGACGGGCCGGAACCCCTCGCGAACGTCGAGAGAACCGTCGGGGTGAGCGACACAGGGACGCACGCACCCATTGTGTCCGGGTTCGCGCCGGCGGAGCCTCGGAGGCCCTCGGAGGGTGACCGGGGGCGCCCCATCGGGCGCGGCCGGGCTCGACCCGACGCATCCTGGAACCGGCCGCCCCACCTGCGCGTAAGAGGATCGCCGGTTCGCAACGTCTCCTTAACGGGACGCCGCAGTACCCGGCATCGCTTCGCGTAACGTAACGGCGGCTCTCCTCGCAACGTATATACATGGGGAGGGCCGGCCGTGTCCGGACGTCGGTGGATCAAGAGGGATTAGGGACAACGTCGGTCGATGCGAATACGCCCGCCAGCCCCCACCACCCGCACGACCCGCCGGAAGGCCCCGAAAGTGGCCGCTGGCGACAGTGCCGGCGAGCCCGCAGGTGACGTCACCGAACGACCGGTGGCGGGCGCCATCGAGGAGGCCCCGGAAGGCACGCCGCCCGTCGCCGCCGAGACCAATGCAGCGCCGGCCGCCCCGCCGGCCACCCCGTTGGCCGAGCCGGCCACGGCTGTCACACCGACGGCAGCTCCGCCGCCCACCCCTGAGGCAGAGCCGGCCACCCCTGTCGCAGAGCCGGCCGCCCCGGCCGTCCCGCCCCCGACACCGGCGCCCCGCCGGCCCCTGACGCGCGTTCTCCTGACGCCCATGCGCTTCGGCGCCCGGCATTCGTGGCTCCCCGTCGCCGTCGGCGCCGCCGCCCTGACCGCTCTCCTCAGCTGGCTCCTGGGGCCCGGCCTGTCCCAGTACCTCCAGGCCCAGGGAATGGACGACGAGCGCGCCTACCTGCTCACCGCCGTGATCCTGGTCATCCTGGCTACGGCGGTGCTCGGAGCCGCATCGCGCCGGCCGGCGCCGACGCGGGTCGGTGGCCTGATCGGGTTCGTCGGCATCCAGATCGTCCCCTTCCTCATCCGGGCGGCGAGCGAGGCGCCGCCCGCCGGGTTCAAGTACCAGCAGAACATTCCCGGCTGGATTCTCCAGCCCCTCGGAATGCTCCTCCTCGCGCTCGTCGGTGTGATCGTGGGTGCGGCGCTCGGGGTGGGTCTGGCCCGCGACGCCACCCACCTCCCCGCCTTCTTTCGCCGGCGCCGGACCTGGCCGGCGATCCCGGTGGCGATCGCCCTGGTGGTGGTGGCGTCCAGCGCCGCGACGACCGCCCTCCAGGACGGCCCGCTCGGATCTCTCCGCACCATCGACGAGACCGCCGGGCAGCCCGCCGCCACCCCCACCCCGTCCGCCTCGGCCACCGCCCCGGGGAGCCCGTTGGTCGCCGCCACCACCCCCACCCCGGACCTGAGCCCGTACCTCGACGTCCCCGGCAAGGTGGAGTACCTGACCATCGCCAACCGTCAGGTGGACGTCTACGTCCCCAACATCGCCTCTGCCGACCCCAGCCTGTCCCTCCCCGTCCTCTACCTCCTCCACGGCACGCCCGGTGAGCAGGCGGACTGGCTGACCGGCGGCCAGCTGAAGCCGATCCTTGACCAGGACATCGCCGCCGGGAGGATCCCGCCGATGATCGTGGTCCTGCCCAACGGGAACACGGTGCAGAGCACGGACACCGAATGGGGGAACAGCCCGTCGGGGGACGTCGAGTCCTGGATCGTCAACCAGGTCGTCCCGGCGATCCACACCGAGTTCAACACCCTCACGGCGTACTGCGGCATCGCCGGGCTGAGCAGCGGCGGCTACGGCGCCGTCAACATCGCCTTCCAGAACCCGACGGTATTCAGCTGGGCTGCCAGCTACTCCGGGTACTTCGTGGGCCATTCCGCGACCTTCGGCTCGGAATGGAGGGCCAACAGCCCGCTCTACACCGCCTCCACGCTGCCGATCGCAGAGCGCATGCCCATCTTCCTGGGCGCTGGGAGCACCGACTACGATTTCAAGGCCGACACCGTGCAGTTCGAGTCCACCCTCTACGGGTTGGGATGGCCGCAGGTCGATTACCAGATGGTCCCTGGGGGGCACGGGTGGGTGGCCTGGCAGAACGAGATGGTGCTGAGCCTCGACTGGCTCGGGGAGCTGTGGGGCCCGGACCCATGGTCGGCACCGCTCGGCCCGCCCTATCTGACGTCGGCCGGCCGCGTTAGCTCGGACGGGGCCCTATGATGCCCGCGGTGGGATTCCTCCCTGCGACCGCCTTGAATGCCGTCGTGAGCCACGGGCCCTTCCTGATCGGAACCGTGCTGGGCCCCTCGGTCATCGGCCTGGGCGTGCTGGCCGCTCTCGGGGGGAGCGTCCGGCACTCACGGCCCGTGGTCGCAGCCGCGACCTTCGCCGTCCTCGCCGGGGCTTTCGGCCTGGTGGTGCCCCGGAGCCCGCTCGCCGACTGGTTGGGCCTGGTGGGTCTCGCCGCCGCGATCGGGTTCGAGGTAGGGTTCGCGCTCGCGACCCGTGGCTCGATCGGCGAGACCAAGACACCCGGCGAGACGGAGCGACTCCGCCTCCATCACGGCCGCACCCACATCTCCTGCTTCGCCGGCGAGAGAGCCAAGAGCATCCTGCATGTCGGTGGTGGTGTCGTCGGCTTCGAGGAGCGCTGGGGAGCCGCCGTGGCGGTGGGGGACCCGCTGGTCGCTCCGGGCCTCCGGAGGATCGCGGTGGCGGGCTTCCTCGACATGTGCGCGGGGAGGCGCTGGGTCCCCTGCTTCTTCCAGACCGACCCCGCCCTTCGCGACCAGTACCGCGCGTGGGGCTTCCGCCTCCTCAAGTTCGGCGAGGAGGCCGTGGTGGAGATCGAGCGCTTCGACCTGGCGTCGCCGGCGCGGGCGGATGCCCGGCATGAGGTCGCCCGGGCGCGGCGCGCCGGTCTGGAGGTCGTCACCGTCTGGGACCCGCAGCCTCCCGGGGGGTTGTGGAGCGAGCTGGAGCAGGTGTCGCGCGACTGGCTCCA
>JBEKAP010000198.1:0-4405 GCA_050015875.1 Candidatus Dormibacteria bacterium
GCGATCGACGACCCCGCCGTGGAGCTCCGCCCCGCCCTGGAGAGGAGCGCGCTCTGGGCGGAGATGGCGGATTCCGCCGCCGTGCTCTGCCCGGCGCTGTGGGACGAGCCCTTCGGCCTGGTGGCCGCCGAGGCCAACGCCTGCGGGACCCCGGTGGTGGGCTTCCGGCGGGGCGGGCTCCCGGAGGTGCTCGCGGAGGGGGTGACGGGGATCCTGGTCGCTGCGGGCGACGTCGCCGGGGCTGCGGAGGGGGTTGGGCGAGCGGATGAATTGAGCCGTGCTGCCTGCCGCCGTCATGCCGAGCGCCACCTCGACCTGGAGTCGACCCTCGACGCCCACGAGCGGATGTACCGGCGGGCCGCCGGGGATCGAGCCTGAGTGCCGGGCTTCCTGCCGCCGCG
This sequence comes from Candidatus Dormibacteria bacterium, assembly GCA_050015875.1. GTDB lineage: Bacteria > Chloroflexota > Dormibacteria > Aeolococcales > Aeolococcaceae > Changshengia. The sequence goes on from JBEKAP010000198.1 coordinate 402, forward strand.
ACCTCAGGCGGCGGCGATCCGGTTGCGGCCCTCGGCCTTGGCGACGTAGAGGGCGTCGTCGGCCCGGTGGACCAGGACCTCGGCGTCGTCGCTGCCGTTGGTGTGGCCGACGCTGACCGTGACCCGGATCTGGCTGCCGTCGTCGAGGGTGAAGGGCGCGGCCGCGATCACCTGGCGCAACCGTTCGGCCATGGTCCGCACCCCCTCGGGCGGGGTATCGGTCAGGACAGCCAGGAACTCCTCGCCGCCCCAGCGTCCCAGGGCGTCCTCGGTGCGCATCGCCTGCTGTAGGCGGGAGGCCACCTCGCGAAGCACCGCGTCACCGGCGAGGTGGCCGTGCTCGTCGTTCACGTCCTTGAAATGGTCGATGTCGACGAGTAGCACGCCCACGCTGCGGTCGTGACGCCGGGCGCTGCTGATCACCGACCGGAGGTGCTCGTCGAGGTGGCGGCGGTTGTAGATGTTGGTCAGCATGTCGATGCGCGAGACCCGGTCCAGCTCGGCGTTGCGGGCGCGCAGCTCGTCCTGGAGCCACTTGGTTCTCAGCGCCGCGCTCACCCGCGCCATCAGCTCGTTGGCCTCGAAGGGCTTGCGCAGATAGTCGTGGGCACCGAGTCGCAGGCCGTTCACCACGTCGGCGGTGTCCACCCGCCCGGTCAGGAAGACGACCGGGATGTCCTTGAGCTGGGGATCCGCCTTGAGGCGCGCCAGGGTGGCGTGACCGTCGAGCACCGGCATCTCGACGTCGAGGAGGATGACGTCCGGATGGTACTCGCGGCAGGCGTCGATAGCCTCCTCCCCGTTGACGGCCTCGACGACGGTGTGGCCGTCGGTTTCGAGCTGGCGGCGGAGCACGGCCCGCACCACCATCGAGTCGTCGGCGATCAGGATGGTCCCGTTCACTGCAGCTCCTTGGCCAGCTCGTCGGTGTCGAGGAGCAGGATCATCCGCTGCTCGTCGGCCCGGATCACCCCGGCGACCACGGGATTCTCCTGGCCGGCGGGCGGGGGGGTGATCGCGCTCTCCTCCACCCGGAGGATGCCGATGGCACTCTCGACCACCAACCCGAATCGCTCGCCGGCACCGTCCAGGACCAGGACGTGACCGGCTCCGTGGCCGAGCACGGAGAGCACGGTGAGGATCTCGTCACCGCGCCGCATGACTCCGGCGATCCCGTCCCGAGGCACCGGCAGCGGGGTGATCCCGTAGGGCAGCCGCACCTCCTGGACCCGCTCGATGGGGACCGCCCACTCGCCGTCCATGGTCTCGAAGTGGACCAGTGTTCTCATGCCTCGGGTGTCCTCGTGAGCCGGTGGTCGATCAGGCGGACCAACTCCTCGATCTGGTAGCCCTCGAGGGCGACCTCAGCAGCCGCGGAGCTGCGACCGAGAGCGGCCCGGGCAACGCTGAAGGCCCGGCGGGCCTGGCGCCATTCGCCCTGGAGCTCGAAGGCAAGGCCCAGCTGGAAATGGGCGATGGCGTGGTCGGGGTCGAGATAGACGACCTTGCGGAGGGCGGCCACGGCGGCGACCGCATCGCCTGCCTGAAGACCGGCCTCGCCCTCGGCGAGGAGGGCCGGGATCGACGGATCGGCGCAGCCGTGGTCGGTCGCGGGCGCCGTCGGCCGCGGCGGCGGCGCGGCCGGGAGCGGTGCGGACCGGGCCGGCGGCGGTACGGGCAGGGCATGGGCCGAACCGAGCTTGGCCCCGGCGGGGACGGCCGGCCGGGCGCCTCCCCGCGCCTCGGCGTACGTGGCGGCGCGGCCGCCGTTGCCATGTGCCGCGTCGCCGGCCGCCTCCTTGGTGGTGGGCTTGATCCGCTTGGAGGGGCCACGCGAGTGGCTCGGGTAGTCGGGGACGGGGAGGACCTGCGCCGCCGGGTCCGCCGGCACCCACTCGGGCTGGCGGTACGCGAAGGCGGTGCCGACCCGGACCAGATGGAAGCGCTCGGTCACCTGCCAGAGGGATTCCGAGTACCCGAGGAAGACCCATCCGCGAGGGTCCATGGTGGTGCGGATCCGCTCCAGCGCGGCCAGCACGTCGGCGCGGTCGAAGTAGATGAGGACGTTGCGGCAGAAGACCACCTCGGCACCCCGGGGCTGCACGGGGGCGGGGTCGCGGATCAGGTTGTGCCGGAAGACGGTGACCTTCGAGCGGAGCTCGGGGACGATCTCCCACTGGTCGCCGGCCCGCCGGAGGTACCGGCTCCGCTCCTTCTCCCCGAGACCGGTGAGCTGGCGCTCGTCGTAGCGGCCGGCGGCGGCCTGGTGGAGCGCGCGTGAGGAGATGTCGGAGGCGACGACCTGCCACTTGGCGATCCCGCTCTCGGCCAGCACCATGGCGATGGTGTAGGGCTCGTGGCCCCAGGCACAGCCGGCGCTCCAGACCGTGAGCGGGGAGTGCAGGGTGGGCACCACGTCGCGACGGAAGGCCGCGATCTGGGCGGGATCGCGGAAGAAGGAGGTCTCCTGGACAGTGAGCTCGTCGAGGCAGGCCTGCAGGGCCGGGCCCTCCGCGGCGATCTCTTCGACGATCACCGAGTCGGCGACGCCCCGCTGCTCGGCGGTGTGGTGGAGCCAGTAGTCGAGCCGGTACCGCTGGGCGGGATCGAGGCGCAGGCCCACGCTCCGCTCCACTACCTCGCTGGCGGTGTCGAGGAGGATCTCGTTGGTCATGCCGGCACCGCCACGCCGGCGGCACGGAGCACCGCGGAGGCGATCTCGGAGAGGGGCAGCACCCAGGCGGCACCGCCGTTGTCATGGGCGGCCTTGGGCATGCCGTAGACCGCCGAGGACTCCTGATCCTGGGCGATGGTCGTCCCTCCGATCCGGCGGAGGGCGAGCAGTCCGGACGCCCCGTCGTCGCCCATCCCGGTGAGGATGACCCCGATCCCGCCCTCGGCGCCGGAGTCGGCCATGCTGTGGAAGAGGACGTCGGCCGACGGGCGGTGCAGGGTCACGGGCTCGTCGAGCAGGGACAGCCGGTGGCCGCGGCGGACGATGGCGTGCAGCCCGGGCGGCGCCACCAGGACCACCCCGGGCCGGAGCTGAGCCCCGTCCACGGCGAGCTCGACGGGAAGGGCGGACTCGCGGCGCATCCAGCCGAGGAAGCCGTCCACGAACCCGGACTGAAGGTGCTGGACGACGATGACCGGGCGGTCGAGCCCGACCAGGCCGGAGAGGACCCGGGCCAGGGCGGGGGGACCGCCGGTGGAGGCCGCCAGCCCGACCACACCGTCGGAGCGCTGACGCGCACCCGTCGTGATCGGCCGCGGCTCGCGGACGGCCGGACGCCGTAGCCGCTCGCGGCGGCGCTGCGAGAGGTGGCCGAGGGCGCGGAGGCGCTTGCGCAGCTCCGCTCCGACCGCGAGGTCCCATTTGGCGGGGTAGGTCATCACCTCCACCGCGCCGGCGACCACCGCCGCCATCGACGCGTCGCGGCGCTGGTCGGACGGAACCATGAGGAGGATGGGCACCGGTGCGAGGGCGAGGATCTCCCGGACCAGGCCTGAGGCCTGGCCGTTGCCGGAGAGACCGCACATGTCGAGGCTCACGATGTCGGGGCGGTCCCTGTCGACGGCGGCGACCGCCTGACCGGGGAGGATCTGCCCCACGACGTTGGCGTCGCGATCCGCCTCCACGGCCCGCGCGAGCTGCGCGGCCCAGGGGCCCGTCTGGCCGGTGACGATCAGCACCCGCAGGTTGTCCTTCAGCGGCACCGCACGCGCCTCGCCGCCCACTCGGCTTCCGAGGCCCCTCCCGGCGCGGCGCCGCGCCCGGAGGCACGCCGCAGGGCCCGCCTCATGGCGACCTGCTCCTCGGCGCGGTCGAGGGCGGCCCGCCGCAGCGCGCGGCTGACGGCGGCTTTCCGCAGAGCTCGGGCTTCGAGCGCCAGGCTCATCGCTCCGCCCCCAGCAGCCGCTCCACCGCGGAGAGCAGCGCGGATTGGTCGAAGCCGCTCTTCACGATGTAGCCGTCGGCGCCCACGTCGAGGCCGCGGCGGCGG
>JBEKAP010000199.1:0-4398 GCA_050015875.1 Candidatus Dormibacteria bacterium
CGCGAGGCTGCCACGCGGGCTGGAACCGACCTGGACATCCGGCCTGGCCCGGGTGGCGGCCACCAGGTCGACGATGTAGGCGGTGAGGCTGGGCTCGATGTGGACGTCCTCGACCGCGCGCTGGAGGTCGAGCAGGGTGGTCCGGTCGACGACCTTCTCCAGGGTGACGCTGTCGCTGCGGCGCTCCACCCGGCGCCGGAGCATCTCCGCCTCCTGCTCCACGCTCGGGTAACCGACACCGATCCGGAGCAGGAAGCGGTCGAGCTGCGCCTCGGGCAGTGGGTAGGTTCCCTCGTACTCGATCGGATTCTGGGTCGCGATCACGATGAAGGGCAGGCTGAGTGGCCGGGTGACGCCGTCCACGGTGACCTGGCGCTCCTGCATCGCCTCGAGCAGGGCCGCCTGGGTCTTGGGGGGCGTGCGGTTGATCTCGTCGCCGAGAAGCAGGTTGGTGAAGACGGGGCCGGGCTGGAAGGCGAACTCGGAGCTGCGCTGGTCGTACAGGGAGGAGCCGGTGATGTCGGAGGGGAGCAGGTCGGGGGTGAACTGGATGCGCCGGAATTCGAGGCCCATCACCTGGGCCAGGGAGCGCGCGATCAGGGTCTTGGCGAGCCCCGGGAAGTCCTCGATCAGGACGTGACCGTTGGCGAGGACGCCGATCAGCAGGAGGTCCAGGGTGTCGCGCTTGCCGACGATCACCCTCTCGACCTCGGTGAGGATGGCGTCCCCAGCGGCAGCGACATCCTTGACCTTGATCATCGGGCAGATGATCTCAACTCAGAGGCTCTCCAGGTGAGCGAGCACGCGGGCGAGGTCGGCGGCGGAGGGCCCCGGTGTGGTGTCGCTCAGGCGGTGGTCGCTGCGCGGCCCGAGGAGCGGCTCGCCCGGCAGGCCCACGAGGGCGGCGAGATCGGCATCGCCGCCCACCACGACGCCGCGGCGGGTGGCCAGGAGCTCGCGAGCCAGGTCCCTCAGGGCCGGCCGGAGGCGTGCGTCCGCGTCCAGTGCCGACAGCGTCCCGCCGCCGACCACGTGCTCCAGCTCCCTCAGCCGCACGAGGCGTTCCGGCTCGGCGGTCGACCGGGCGGGGGCGAGAGCCGCCATGACGTCGGCGCGGTCCCCATCTGCCGGAGCGTCGCCCGTCAGGAGCCACCAGACGGCGCAGGCGGAGAGACTGACGACGTAGCCGACGAAGAGCAGCCCGGCGCTGGTGGCCTCCTGGGTGCCCAGGACGGCGACGGCGACCGTGGCCAGCATGGCGACGACCAGTGGACCGGTGGGTGGGCGTCGCACCACGGTGTCCTCAGCCCGACTCGAGATCGCTGCGGACCGCGGCCAGGGCTTGGAACGCGGCCTCGCGCAGCTGCTCGTCGATCGTCTGGAGGGAGAATCGGGCTCGCTCGAAGAGCTCGGTGAGGCGGCGGGCCGAGCCAAGGCTGGAGCCGAGCAGGATCAGGCTCCGCTCCAGGTGCTCGGTCGGGGCGTCCGAGGCGCGGCGCGGGGAGCCGGCGGCGGCGAGCAGCCGCTCCATGGTGGCGTAGGCGGCGATGACGGCGCGTCGCGGGTCGGCATCCGAGTCGAGGGCCAGGACGGCGGCGTCGACCGCGCCGAGGAGCGGGGACGGCTCGTCCGGCAGGGGGAGTGGCGGGGCGGGCCGCGTGCGTGCGCGGAGAAGGAGGTAGAGGGCGGCCACGGCCACGATGACGATGCCGACCACGATCCCGACGACAAGTGCCGTGGGGCTGGACGGCACGGGGCCGGCAACCCCACCGGAGGGCGCCCTGCCCGCGCGGGAGACGGGGCTGGGCCCCACCCCGTACTTTCGCCGCGGCGCCCTGAGCAACAACCAGAGCACCGCGAAGGCGAAGCCGCCGATGAAGAGCAGGACGTAGACGGGACGGGTGGGGCGCTCCCGCTCCCTCTCGTCCGGCCCGCGCTTCTGGCGGCGAAGGGCCCCGGTGATCAGCGCCGCCACGAGGAGCGCGATCAACCCCCCGGCGGCGACCCCGAGCACCGCGTAGAGGGCATCCAGCCAGGCCGCCGACGCGCCGGGGGGCAGCGCGGCGCCGGTGAAGGCCGCGCGCGCACCGATGGCGACGGCGACGAGCAGGATGGCGGCGATCAGCAGGACCAGGACCAGGCGGCGCCGGTCCGAGGCGCCGCTGCCGCCGCCAGCCGTCATCTGACACCCTCGCCGGTGCCGCACCCGGGGAATGGATCACTGGAGCCGCGGCCGTCCGAGTAGGGTAAACCCCCCGAAATACTCGTGGGCCGGCCGGCTGGCCGCACGGGATCCACCCGCCTAACCTGGGGCCATGCTCAACACATCGGCAGCGCCACCCGCGGGGACCTCCGGCCAGGGGTTCCACGCCAAGGAGCTGCGGCAGCTGCCCGCGGACCTGGTCTCGCCCCGCACCTGGCTCGCCACCATCCACCTGCTCGCGGGACTGCCCGTCGCCATCGTGACCTTCACGGTCGCGGTGACGGGGGTGTCGATCGGCGTGGGGCTGCTCCCGCTCTTCCTCCTCGGCATCCCCATCCTCGCCGCCACCGCCTGGGTCATCACCGGCGCGGCTCATTTCGAGCGCGCCCGCTTCGCCCTCCTGCTCGGGGAGGTCATCCCGGCACCTCCGGCGGCCGCTCCCGACACCACCTGGTGGCAGCCCCTGATCCGGCCGCTGCGGACGGGCTCGACCTGGCGGCAGCTCGCGTACTGCCTGCTCAGGCTCCCCCTCGGCGTCATCGACTTCTCGATCACGGTCGCCATCTGGGCGATCCCCATCTCCCTGATCACGCTCCCCGCCTACGACGCCGCGCTCCCCCGGGGGGGCGCCACCATTGGAGGGCTGGTCGTCCAGGGCGCCTGGCCGCTGGCCGTCGCGGTCGTCGCCGGGCTGTGGCTCCTGATGGCCGCCCCCTTCGTGGTCCGCGGCCTCACCGCCCTGGAGACGGCCCTGGCACGGCCCCTCCTCGGCCCGAGCACCCGCGCACTCTCCGCCCGCGTGGCGCAGCTCGAGGACAGCCGCGCCCGCGCGGTGGGAGCGGCGGAGGCCGAGCGTCTCCGGATCGAGCGCGATCTCCACGACGGCGCCCAGCAGCGCCTGGTCTCCGTCGCCATGGAGCTGGGCCGTGCCAATGCCAAGTTCGACTCGGATCCGGAGGGCGCCCGCGCTCTCGTCGAGCACGCCCACGCCGAGGCCAAGGAGGCGCTCGTGGAGCTGCGCCGGCTCGTTCGCGGCGTCCATCCCCCGGTGCTCACGGATCGCGGCCTCGACGCCGCCGTCTCCGGCCTGGCCGCGGTGAGCCCCATCCCCGTCGCCGTGCACGTGGACGTTCCGCAGCGACCCTCGCTCACCATCGAGTCCATCGCCTACTTCGTGGTCGCCGAGTCTCTGACCAACGTCGCCAAGCACGCCCACGCCCATCACGCCTCCGTCGACATCGCCGGAGGGCCCGGGCTGCTCCGCATCGTCGTGCGCGACGACGGGGTGGGCGGTGCCGACCCGGCCGGGGGCGGTCTCTCCGGACTCGCCGACCGCGTCTCGGGGGTGGACGGGCATCTGCTCATCGACAGCCCGCGTGGTGGGCCCACCGTCATCCAGGTGGAGCTCCCGTGCGGATCGTGATCGCCGAGGACTCGGTCCTCCTGCGTGAGGGACTCTCCCGCCTGCTCGTCGAGGCGGGTCACGAGGTGGTCGCCGCCACCGGAGATGCCGAGGCCTTCCTCCGCGCCGTGGACGCCGAGCGTCCCGACATCGTGGTGGTCGACGTCCGCATGCCTCCGACCTTCACCGACGAGGGACTCCGCGCCGCTCTCGTGGTGCGGCAGCAGTGGCCCGCCGTGAGCGTTCTCGTGCTCTCGCAGTACGTCGAAGAGCGCTACGCCACCGAGCTGCTGACCGGCCGCGGAGGCGGGGTCGGCTACCTGCTCAAGGATCGGGTGGCGGACGTCGGCGATTTCATCGACGCGCTGCGCCGCGTCGGCGAGGGTGGGAGCGTGCTCGACCCCGAGGTGGTGGCCCAGCTGCTGGCGCGCAGCCGCAACCCACTGGCGACGCTGACGCCCCGCGAACGCCGAGTCCTGGGGCTGATGGCCGAGGGGCGCTCCAACGCCGCCATCGCCGCGGCCCTCACGATCGGGACGGCGGCGGTCGAGAAGTACGTCAACAGCATCTTCGGCAAGCTCGGCCTCCCCCCCACCGACGGGGACCACCGGCGGGTGCTCGCCGTGCTCCGCTATCTCGACAGATGAGGAATCCGAGCGTGTCCCGTCCACCGCGTCTCACCACGGGCCGGATCGCCGCCCTGGTCATCGGCGTCCCGATCTCACTCACCGTCATCGCCTGGGGTGCCCTGACTGTGGTCGCGCTCCTCAGCCTGGACAGCTTCCCGTTCCAC
>JBEKAP010000200.1:0-4396 GCA_050015875.1 Candidatus Dormibacteria bacterium
GACAGGCGCTCCTCGACGAGGACCGCCCGCTCGACCCAGGCCGGCTCCGGGTCGACGCCGACGCACTCCGTCACCGCCGGAAGCACGCGGCTGAGAGCCCGGGACCAGTGCCCCAGCCCGCAGCCCACGTCGAGCAGCGAGCGCGTCGATCCCAGTCCCAGACGCGCAACCACGAGCTCGAGGAAGTCCTCGTTCCACCAGAAGTCGCGCTCCGTGCCGAAGAAGGCCGCCGAATGGCCCGACGATCGATCCGCTGTCATTGCCTGCATCCACCCGCCTGGACTGCGTGGCCGCGATCATATGTCGAGGCGTCATCCGACGTGGAACCTGCCGGTGAGCTCACGATGCGAGGAAGACGGCCCCCACGAAGGCCGCGTAGGCGGCGATGAGCACCCAGCCGGCCCAGCGCCCGAGGCCACGACCGGCATAGGCGAGCCCGATGGTCAGCGCCGTGAGGCCCACGTACCAGCCGGCAATGAGCAGTGACTGTCCCGACGGCCGCACCAGCTGGAAGAAGAGCGTGGGGACCAGCAGGCCGACGGTCACGTTGAGGGTGTTGCTCGTGAAGGCGGTGCTGAGTGCGGCCGCGCCCCTCCCCTTGGCGGCGAGGTGGACCGCGGCGACCGCCGGGGGCAGGCTGGTGACCGCCGCCAGGATGAGCCCTCCGACCACGAGCACCGGCACCGCGTAGTCCTGGCCCAGGACCGACGCGCCGCGCTCCATCGCCACGGTGGAGAGGATGACGACGACCAGTGCCGGCACGGCCACCATCAGATCCCGCAGCGTGCCCCGTCGTGGGCGCAATGCCACCACCAACTCCAGCTCCTCCTCGTCGACCGCCGATGCCAGCCAGGCTGCCCAGCGGTGGGGGAGGGGGAGCCGCCGGCGCTCCGCGCGGCGCACTCCGAGCAGGAGCGCGTAGGGGACGAGCACGGCCAGCACCAGCACGAGCGCGGCCGCGGAGTCGACGATGCCCATCACCGTGATCAGGCAGACGACCGCGACCCAGAGCGCGACCGCGCCGCTCAGCGCCACGACCTTGCGGTGGAGGGCGATGCGGCCGGCGACCACCGCTCCCAGCCCGAGCAGCGCGGCGAGGTTGAAGATGTTGGAGCCGATGACGACCCCGGCGCCCACCGCCCGCTGCTGATGGGCGAGGGCCGTGACGGCGGCGGCGATGTTGGCCTGGTCCGCCGCCAGGGCGGCGAGCAGGCCGAGGAGCGCTTCGGAGAGCCCGAGCCACTCACCCAGCCGTTCCACCCGGGTCACCAGCACCCAGCTGGTGCCCAGGCTGACCGCGGCGCCGCCCACGAAGGCGAGCAGCGCCAGCCCTACGCCCACGGGGAGCGCCGGATGCGACGGACGACGCGCACGCGCCGGCATGCGGCGCGACGATCCGCAACCGGGAGGGTGTCCACCTGGGTCTTCATGCCGGCTCCATCACGCGAACGGATGACGTGCCGACCAGACTTCCCGGCTCTCCTCCGGGGATCATACGGTCCCGCAGCGCCGGCGGCTCAGGTCCGGTGGGCGCGGAGGGTCTCGGCCAGGATCTCCTCCCACGGGGTCGGGGTGAGGCCGAAGGCGGCGGTCGCCGCCGAGGAGTCCATCACGAAGTCCAGGCGGAACTGGTACTCGGTCTCTCGCAGCTCCCGCATCAGCGGGGAGAAGAGGCCGAGCCCCCGGAGCAGCGCGGAGGGGAGGCCGCGCACTCCGACCCGTCCCACTCCCGCGGCCGCGGCCAGCCGGTCGACCAGGTCCCTCTGGGTGAGCGGTTCGTGGGACGGGACGTGCCAGGCGCGTCCCCAGGCACGCGGGTCGTTCCCCGCGACCACCATCAGCCGGGCGACGTCCTGGTTGTACGACCAGGTGTGGGGCCGGTCGGTCCTGCCGAGCACGGAGACGCCCCTGCCCCGCAGGACGCGGGGGACCAGACGGTCACCGACCGCGCTGGACGCGCCCGGTCCCACGTAGTCGGAGGCCCTGACCTCAGTGGCCCGCAGCCGCCCGGCCCGGTGCGCCTCGAGCGCGTCCTGCCACATCCGGGCCCGCACCCGTCCCTTGCTCCCCGTCGCCGCGAGCGGTGTCGTCTCGGTCATCGGGTGGGCGGCGTCGTACGCGTTCACGCCCAGCGACAGGTGGGCGGGTCCGTAGCCGTACAGGTTGGAGACGGTGACCAGCACCGCGCCACTCGCCTCCGCTGCCGCGAGCAGCGAGCTGGCGATCGGGGGCCAGTCGAGCGGCCAGCGATGGTACGGAGGATTGGCGCAGTCGTAGATGGCCGACGCACCGGCGGTCAACCGGGCCATCGCCTCGGCGCTGGCGGCGTTCGCCGCCACGCTCTCGACGCAATCCGCGATCGCGGATCCGGAGCGGGTGACCACCCGCACCCGGTGTCCCGCCTCGGCGAGCCGGGTGGCGACGGCGCGACCGATCGCACCGGCGCCGACGACGACATGCAGCTCAGCCGATTGCCCCGCGCTGGTCGCCATGCGATCAGGATGCCATCCCGTCCGGCTGCGGTGACGGCCCGGCCAGTCCTCAGGCCGGGTGGGGCGTTGTGCCGAGTTCGAGCGCATGCCCCGTCGGAGGCGATCGGTATGATCGAGACCAGGTCTCCACCCACCCCGCCGATCCAAGACGTCGGACCGGATCGCGGGATGGAGACCGGCTGGGGGACGGGATTCCGGTTCGTGCTCCCCCGCCGACGTGCATCCAGAGCCCACCACAGGAGCTGCCCCGGTCATGACTGATCCGATTCCCACCGACGACCGCACGCCGCGGTCAGGCGGGCTCTCCCTGGTCGCCGCCTTCGAGGCACTTCCCCAGGTCGTGATACGGCTGCTCCGCGGCCTCAGGGTCGATCCCGAGCGGCGTCACGCCTCCCCGTCCGCGGTCCGGTGGGTGGCGGCGCTGATCGTCGCCAACGTGGGATCGCTGATCACCGATGCGCTCCTGGTCGCGCTCGGGAAGTGGATCTTCCCCTCGACCCAGAGCTTCCCGCATTTCCAGTTCTCGGATTACGCCAGGCTCACCATCGTGGGCGTGACCATCGCCTGCATCGCCTGGCCGGTGGTGACCTGGATCGCGTCCCAGCCGCGCTGGCTCTTCCTGCGGCTCGCGGTGCTGGTGACGCTCGTGCTCTGGCTTCCCGACCTCTGGATACTCGCTCACGGGGAGCCGATCCGCGGCGTGGGGGTGCTGATGCTGATGCACCTGGCCATCGCCTTCGTCACCTACCCCGCGCTGGTGCGCCTGGCGCCCGAGGGGCCCGAGATCGCCTCGACCCGGAGGCCCGCGCTCGGGGGGTAGTGGCCGGGGCCCGGGCTCAGATCCGGACGGAGCCGTCTCGCTCCAGCGTCCAGCCGGGGTTGTGGGCGACCTCCCACACGTAGCCGTCGGGATCCGCGAATGCTCCGGAGTATCCGCCCCACTCGGCGCGCGCGGCGGGGCGCACGACCGTCCCCCCGGCCCGCTCGGCATCGGCGAGGAGCACCTCGACCTCCTCGGGCGACCGGACGTTGTGGGCCAGCTCGATCCCCGGCGCCCCATGACCACCCAGCGCCGTCCAGAGGCCGAGCACCATGCCGCCGGTCTGGAAGAAGCAGATCTCGGCATCCGGCTGCTGGGCTCCGTGCCATCCCAGCGTCTCGTAGAAGGCACGGGAGCGGGCGAGGTCGGCGACCCCGAGGGTGATCAGGCTGATCCGCTGCTCCATACCGTCAGGATGCCATCCCGTCCCGCTCGCCGTCACGGGCCGGCGAGGGCCCTCAGGCTGGTGAGGGCATCGTCACCGGTGTCGTCGGGGAGAGAGCAGCCGGGCGCGACCACGAACCGCGAGCCGAACTCCCGCACCAGGTCGGCGATGCGTGCTCTCGCCGCCGCGTCGGCAGGGCCGGCGCGGTCCTCACGGATGCCGCCCATGACCCGCTTGCCGCCCAGGCGTTGCGCACCCTCGACCAGGGTGATCGAGCTCTCCACCTCGCTCCAGCCGACGACCTGGACCGGGTAATCGGTGTAGCGCTGCAGGCCCCCGTTCACCGCGCCGTGGAGGTGGAGGAGGCGGAACTCCGCGCCGGCGGCTCCGCGGAGGCCGGCCAGGTCGTAGGGGACACCGAGCTCGGCGTATTGATCCGAGGTGAGCACATCCTGCCCCCAGCACGAGTAGTAGATGCCATCGGCGCCGGCAGCGCAGCACGCCGTGGCCAGATCGCGGACCAGCCCGGCGAGCGCCCCGAGCACGGCATGGGCGACGGCGCGGTCCCCCTCCGCCATCTCGCGCATGGCCGCGGGGCCGCACCAGAGCCCGATCAGGGCGAGCGGCGAGAAGAGGGTCACCAGGAGCACCTCGCCGGCGCCCAGCTCCCGCCTCACCAGCTCCACGGCGCGCACGTAC
>JBEKAP010000201.1:0-4394 GCA_050015875.1 Candidatus Dormibacteria bacterium
ACGCTGGGCTGCGGCCCGGCAGCGAGGAGGTCGGCAGATGATCGGCGAGCAGGAGCTGGCGATCCCGCCCGTGGTCGCCGCGGAGATCGAGGAATTCGAGCGGCGCGCGCAGGCCTTCGCCGCCGGCGAGGAGAGCGAGGAGACCTTCAAGCCCTATCGCCTCTCCTACGGCATCTACGGTCAGCGCCAGGACGGTTATCAAATGGTGCGGGTGAAGATCCCGCACGGCCGCTTGACCGCCGCGCAGCTGGAGGCACTCGCCGACTTCAGCGAGCGGTTCTGCGACGAGGGCGAGTACCCGGGTGGCGGCGGTCGCGGAATGGGGCACATCACGACGCGTCAGGACGTGCAATTCCACTTCGTCCCGCTGGCCCGAGTGCCCGAGGCGATGCGCCACCTGGCCCGTGCGGGCCTGACCACTCGAGAGGCATGTTTCAACACGGTCCGCAACATCACCGGCTGCCCCCTGGCGGGAGCCTGCGGCACCGAGGCATTCGACATCACCCCGTACGCCCAGGCGGCCACCGAGCTCTTCCTGCGCAACCCCATCTGCCAGAACCTGCCACGCAAGTTCAAGATCGCCTTCTCCGGATGCGAGACGGACTGCGGCCTGGGGGCGATGCACGACATCGGCGCGGTCGCCCGGGTGCAGGACGGCGAGCGCGGTTTCAAGGTCTGGGTCGGTGGCGGATTGGGCAACTCTCCGCGCCCCGCCACGCTGCTCTACGAGTTCGTACCGGTGCGCCGCTTCTATCCTGTGATCGAGGCGATCATCCGCGTCTTCGACGCCGAGGGGCCGCGGAAGAACCGCAACCGCGCCCGGATCAAATTCCTCTTCGACAGGACGTACACCGCCGCGACGTTCCGAGCCCGGGTCGAGGAGGAGGTTGCCCTCCTGCCGTCCGACGCGTGGTCGCACCGGATCCTCGACGGCCTGCCCGAGCGGGTGGATGGCGAGGCGGGACGGCGCGAGACGCTCGCCCCACTGCCCACCTTCAGCATCGCCGGCGTGGCGCGGGGCGTCCAGTACGCGCGCTGGCGTGCCACCAACGTGTCGCCTCACCGACTGGATGGGTATGGCCTGGTCTCATTGCGCCTCGCCTTGGGCGACATCTCGGCCACCCAGCTGCGCGTCGCGGCGGAGGCGGCACGGCGCTGGAGCGGTGGCGAGGCGCGGGCGAGCGCCGGGCAGAACCTCGTGCTCCGCGACGTTCGCCTCGACGAGCTCTCCGCCCTCTACGACTTCCTGCTACCCCATGGGCTCGCCGAGGCCGAGGCGCTCGGCATTCGCGACGTGGTCACCTGCCCGGGGGCCGACACCTGCAACCTCGGCATCACCTCGTCGCGGGGGCTCGGCCGTGCCGTGAGCCGCTGGCTGGACGACGAGCGGCTGCAGGACCTTCCCGAGTTCGCCGGCACCAGCATCAAGGCGAGCGGCTGCCCCAACTCGTGCAGCCAGCACCACATCGCGACCATCGGCTTCTACGGCAACAGCAAGCATGTCGGGGACGACCCGGTGCCGCACTACATGCTCATGCTCGGCGGCGGGATCGACGCCCGCGGTGCGCGGATGGCCCAGCCGGTGATGAAGATCCCGGCGCGGCGCGTGCCCGCCGCCCTGGAGCGCCTGGTCGCCCAGTATCGCGAGGAACGCGGTTGCGGCGAGCTATTTGCCGCGTGGGTGGAGCGGGCCGACCGCGACGCCGTCAAGGCGCGGCTCGCCGACCTAACCCTGAGCGACGCTCCGAGCGCCGAGGAGATCGTCGACTGGGACCAGGAAGCCGCCTTCACCGGCAAGACGGGTGAGGGGGAGTGCGCCGTCTAGCCCGGGTCGCACAATACCGGCGTGGCCTCCCCCTCCGTCCCCGGTCGCGCCTATGCGGGCGTCGGCTCGCGTGCCACGCCGGCCGGGATCTGCCATCTGATGGAGAGGTTCGCCATCGAGCTCGCCCAGCACGGCTGGACGCTCCGATCAGGGGGGGCCGTCGGGGCGGACAGCGCCTTCGAGAAGGGGGCACGCGAGGTCGGCGGGAGGTGCGAGATCTACCTGCCCTGGCCCGGCTACAACGAGCACTCCGAGGCGCGGCTGGTCGAGGCGTCCTCCGAGGCATACGACGTGATGGCCCAGATCCACCCCGTCTTCGCCCGGCTCCCCAAGACCAGCCGGCGGTTGCACGCGCGCAACGCCCATCAGATCCTCGGCGCCGATCTGCGGTCGCCGGTGGAGATGGTGGTCTGCTGGACGCCCGGGGCCAGGGGGCGCGGTGGCACCGGGAGCGCCATTCGCCTGGCTCGGTCGCGAGGCATCCCAGTGCATGACCTCGCGGATCTCGCGGCCCGGCGCCAGGTGGGGGAGATGCTCGGGGTGGAGGTCGAGCCGCCGCAGGGTGCGGACGCCGAGGCGGGGCAGCTGCCCCTCCCGCTCTGAGGGACCCGGGCTCGGAGGGCGCCTCGGGGTCGACCATCTGCCCCGGCTGGGGATGGGGCAGATGCATCTAGCTCAGACGCGCCAGAACGCCCAGAGTGATCGCATGGTGAGTGCAGGGGCAGTAGCCCAGTCCAGACCTTCCCACACCGTCCTGGTTGTCGACGACGATCCCGGCTTCCGGGGGGCGCTCCGCGAGTTGATTGGCATCGACCCCAAGCTGGAGGTCGTCGGTTCGGCCTGCGACGCGTGCGAGGGTGCGGAGATGGTGCGCGCGCTGCGGCCGTCGATCTGCCTCTGCGACGTCCGGCTCCCCGGCGGGGGCGGTGAGATGGTCGCGGCGGAGGCCCGGCGATCCGCGCCCGAGACGCGGGTCGTGGCCCTCTCCGCGTGCGACGACACCGGAACGATCATGGGGATGATCCGGGCCGGGGCGATGAGCTACATCGTCAAGGGAGCCGCCGGCGACGAGGTGCTGGACGGCATCCACCGCGCGATTCGTGGCCAGGCCTCCATGCCGGCGTTTGCCGCCACGGCGGTCGGCGCCGAGCTCCGCGGGCAGGAGGAGGAGGAGCGGGGCAGGGTGGTCCTGCTTCGCAACGTCCTCGACCACGACCTCATGAACGTGGTTTTCCAACCGGTTGTCGACATGGAGACGCGGGAACCCATCGCCTTCGAGGCCCTCTGCCGGGTCAACTCCCCACCCCAGCGCCCTCCCGACATGTGGTTCGCCGATGCTGCCGACCACCATCTGGGCCTCGAGTTCGAGCTGCAGGCGATCCGGGTGGCCCTGCGCCACCTGGCCCACCTTCCCGGGAACTGCCCGCTCCACGTGAACGCGTCCCCGGACGTGGCCATGACTCCGGAGCTGGCGGCCCTGCTGCTGGAGTCCGATCCCGAGAGGATCATTCTTGAGATCACCGAGCACACCCAGATCCACGACTACCCGGCGCTCACCGCCGCACTGGTCCCGCTCCGCGCCGCCGGGGTGCTGATCGGAGTCGACGACGCCGGATCCGGCTTCTCGTCCATGAGCCACATCGTCAACATGGAAGCCGACGTCATCAAGGTCGACATCTCCCTGGTTCGCGACATCCACCTCAACAAGATGCGCCGCGCGATGGTGGGTGCGCTCGCCGAGTTTGCCCGGCAGGCCGAGGCGCTGGTGATCGCCGAGGGGGTGGAGCTCGAGGAGGAGCGGGCCACTCTCATCACCCTTGGGGTGACCGCGGCCCAGGGATACCTCTTCGGACGTCCCGCGCCCTGCTCCTGCGCCGCTCCGCAGGTGAAGAAGCCCGTGTCGTTGGTGGCCTCCGCCTGAGCATCCCCGTCCGCTGCGGGCCCGTCCCTCCGTCGTGGCCTTCCGAGCGGTCCCTACAATGCCGGGTCTGTGGACGGGACGTCGAGAGGCAAGGACGAGCTGATCCACGAGATCGGGTCGCTTCTGCTGCACGACCCCAAGCTGTGTTCCCGACCCTGGAAGCATCTCGCGCTCGTGGTCCAGGTGATGCCGGGCTCGACCAAGATGAACGGATTCGCCTATCTGAAGGATGGCGAAGCGGTGCCCACGGGCCCCCGCGACTTCTCGATCCTGGCCAGGTTTCGTGAGCTGCGCGAGGCGATGCGCGAGGAGGGGGCGGAGCCGTGGGCTGCCTGCCTGGTGAGGCTCACGGCCTCGTTGCGCCCCAAGATATCCTTCGACTTCGAGTACCAGCACCCCGACCGCTGGGCCATCACGCCCGCGACGGTGAGGAGGATGGCGGACGAGCTCCGCCCCCCTCAGTAGCGTCAGACCGTTGCGCGGCTCCGGCCGCTCAGGGGGTGTCGGGCGCGCGAGCCGGGGATCCTGCCGTGGCGTAGTCATCGGCGACGGGGGGCAGGGCGAGCATGCCGTCGTCGGCGCGGATCAGGCGCCAGCCGCCCTCGTGCACCCTCCAGTGGTGGGCGCGGCAGATGAGGACAAGATTGT
>JBEKAP010000202.1:0-4355 GCA_050015875.1 Candidatus Dormibacteria bacterium
GGCGACGCCGACGATCTGAGTGCCGTCGCCTGCGTCAGCGCGGACGACTGCTGGGCGGACGGCAGCTACGCCGCCAACTCGGAGAACGGCGGAGACGGCATCCTTCACCCCCTGCTCGAACACTACGACGGCAGCACGTGGACCGTGGTCAGCGTCGTCCCGTCCGGACCGGACGGGGCGGGGCTGACCGCGATCACCTGCGCGGCCGCCAACGAGTGCTGGGCGGTCGGCGACGGGGGCGCGCTGCTGGAGGAGTTCGACGGCAGCGGCTGGAGCGTGCTGAGCGGCCCCGCGCTGAAGGGGATCGGGCTGGCGTCCGTCGCCTGCCCCGGCCCGGCCGACTGCTGGGCCGCCGGATCCACCGGCGCGCCCCAGACACCCACCGCACCCCTCGAGGCGCCGCTCATCGCGCAGTACGAGGGTGCGGGATGGGACGTGGCCTCGAGCCCGCCCGTCCGGGGCGGGCCCAACGGTGCCGTCCTCAGCGGCATCGCCTGCAGCTCCCAAGCCGACTGCTGGGCGGTCGGCACCATCCAGGAGGCGCTCTGGGATCTGGTGGGCACACCCCCGCCGAACACCGCGCCTCCCCTGATCGAACACTGGGACGGCGGCTCGTGGACGGTGGTCGGAGGTCTGCCGGTCGACACCGGCGGAGGCGGGCTGATCGACGTCACCTGCGTCCCCTCCTCCGACGACTGCTACGCGGTCGGCCCCGACCTCTTCTACGCCCTGGCCGGCGGCTGAGTGGGAGGTGTCACGGGGTGGGGGCGACCGTGACCTCGGCCAAACAGCCACTCCCGACGTCGGGGTGGAGGACGCTGGACCTCCACATTGCCAGGGTGGGGGCCCGAGTCAGGCCCCGCCGCTCAGCGAAAGTCAGCGGATGTACATGAAGGAGCGGCGGAGCACGTCGAGGTTCTCGACGGCCGCCTGGGTGCCGCGGATGACGCAGGTCGGCGCGTAGGGGGCGACCCGAACCGTGATCCCGGTCTGGATGGCGAGGTAGCGCTCCAATCCCTCCAGCCGGGCTCCGCCACCGCAGAGGGCGATCCCCTCTTCGAGGATGCCCCGGCGGAGCGGGACCGGCGTCTCGTCGATGACCTCCTCGATGGCGCGACCGATCTGGCGTGCGTGGGCGTCGACCAGGTCGGAGATCTCCAGGGAGGCGACGCTGACGGTGTACGCCCCCTCCCCCACCCCTGCCCGGACCGGCATCCGGCGCTCCTCGTGGGGTCCGACGCAGGCCAGCGACGCGACGATGTCCTCGGCCACCACCGGCTCGATGGCGGCGCCATGGGCCTCCTCGACGCGGCGCGCCACGGCGTCGCGCAGGGCGTCCCCGGCGGTGGTGAGGGTGCGGCCGGCGATGGTTCCCTCGGAGGCCAGGCTGGCCACGTCCACAGTGGCCGCGCCGATGTCGACGATCAGATAGCCGCGGCTCCCGCTCGGGGCGTGCCCTGCCCCCATGGCTGCGGCGATCGGCGAGTCGATGAGATAGGCGGTGCGGGTGCCGATGCGCGCGCAGATGTCGAGGATGGCCAGGCGGTCGTCACCCCCCATCGTCGGGCAGATGGCCATCACCAGGTCAGGGCGGAAGATGCGCTGCCTTCCCGCGGCGCGGTTGACGAGCTGGTGGAGAAGCGCGCCGACGGCCTCCATGTCGGTGATCACACCCGGACCCACAGGCCGGATCAGCTCCATGTCATGATCGCCGGCCAGCTCGGCGGCGGACAGTCCGGCCGCAGAATAGCCACGGCGCCGGTGCCGCGCGACGAGCGACGGCTCGGTGATCATCAACCCCTCACCGCGCACCACCGCCCGCACGCTGGCAGCGCCCAGATCGATCCCCAGCCTCTTGCCGAGCATCCGCAGCGGTCCTCCGATCAATCCCCGATGACGCCCGAGAGGTCGCGGGCCGCGCTCTCGCCGGGCCCGGGGCGAACCCGCTCCAGGGTTACCCCCAGGGACCGCAGCTTGGTCTCCAGGTTGTCGTACCCGCGGTCGAGGTGAAAGACGTTCTCCAGCTCCGTGGTGCCCTCGGCGCAGAGCGCCGCGATCACGAGCGCCGCCCCGCTCCGGATGTCGGGGACAGATACCGTCGTGCCGTGAAGCGGGGTCGGGCCGGTGACGATGGCGCTCCGACCCTCGACGGCGATCCGGGCGCCCATCTTGGCCAGCTCTCCGACGTGACGGAAACGGTTCTCGTAGAGGGCTTCGCTGATGATGCTGATCCCCCGCGCCTGGGTCATCAGGGCGCCGAACTGCGGCTGCAGGTCGGTGGCGAAGCCGGGGTGGGGCCAGGTGGTGACGTCGACGGCGCGCAGCCCGCCGCCGCTCACCCGGACGTGGTTGCCACCCTCGACGACGGTGCAGCCCGCGGCCTGCAGCTTGTTGCTCAGGGAGCGGAGATCGGTGGGGCGCATCCCCTGGATGACGACGTCGCCACCGGTCGCCGCGGCCGCGGTCATGTAGGTGCCGGCCTCGATGTAGTCGGCGGTGACCCGGTGGTGGGTGCCGTGGAGCAGGCTGCTCTGGCCCTCGACCACGATCAGCTCGCTGCCGGCGCCGTTGATCCGAGCTCCCATCCCGACGAGGCAGCGGGCGAGGTCGTAGACGTGGGGCTCGCGGGCGGCGTTGCTGATCACGGTGATGCCGTCGGCGAGGACGGCCGCCATCATCAGGTTCTCCGTGCCCGTCACCGTCGGCATGTCGAGGTAGATGTGGGCGCCGCGGAGCCGCTTGGCCCGGGCCGTGAAGCTGGTGGCGGTCTCGGAGACCTCGGCCCCCATGAGGCGCAGCCCCTCCAGGTGCTGCTCGACCCGGCGCATGCCGATGTCGTCCCCGCCCGGCTTGGCGATCTCGGCCTCGCCGGTCCGGCCGACCAGCGCCCCCAGGAGGAGGAAGGAACCCCGCATCCGCCGGGTGAGGTCGGCGCTCACCGAGGCCGCCTCGACCCGCCCGGCGTCGAGCCGCCAGCGCCCCTCGGCAATCTTCTCGACGGCGACCCCGAGGTGGCCGAGCATGGCCGCCATCGTCCCGATGTCCTCGATGTCGGGGACGTTGGTCAGCTCGAGGGGCGCGTCGGTGAGGAGGGCCGCGGCCATCACCGGCAGGGCCGCGTTCTTGCTGCCGGAGATCGCGACCTCCCCGGTGAGCCGGCCACCGCCGGTGATGCGGAGCAGGTCCATCGCGACAACGGTACATGACCGCGGGGCGGAGGAATCGGGCCCGACGCCCGCCGCTCCGAACGCATCATTCTGTTCGGAAGTCACGGAATCGGCCGGATGGGGGAGAATTCGCCGGCAGCCCCAACCCGGAGGACACCATGGCAACGGCGACGGCAACCCCCCTGAGCAACGTAGAAGAGATCCTCGGCGAGGACGCGCAGGACCTGCTGCAGCACCGCTGCCAGACGGTCGCCAGCGACCAGCTCCACCTGCCCGGACCTGACTTCGTCGACCGGGTCTGGTCGATCAGCGACCGCAACCCCCGGGTGCTGCGCAGCCTCCAGTCGCTCTTCGAGCACGGCCGCCTGAGCGGCACCGGCTACGTCTCGATCCTCCCCGTCGACCAGGGCATCGAGCACTCGGGCGGTGCCTCGTTCGCCCCCAACCCCATCTACTTCGACGGCGAGAAGATCGTGGAGCTGGCCGTCGAGGGCGGCTGCAACGCGGTGGCCTCCACCTTCGGCGTGCTCGGCTCGGTGTCGCGGAAGTGGGCGCACAAGATCCCCTTCATCGTCAAGCTCAACCACAACGAGCTGCTCACCTACCCCAACAAGTTCGACCAGGTGATGTACGGCACCGTCCAGCAGGCATGGGACCTGGGGGCGGTCGCGGTGGGCGCCACCATCTACTTCGGCTCCGAGGAGTCGACCCGGCAGCTCCAGGAGGTCGCGGTGGCCTTCGCCGAGGCTCATGAGCTGGGCATGGCCACCATCCTCTGGTGCTACCTGCGCAACTCCGCCTTCACCCAGGAGGGCACCGACTACGGGCTGGCCGCCGACCTCACCGGCCAGGCCAACCACCTCGGCGTCACCATCCAGGCCGACATCATCAAGCAGAAGCTGCCGGAGAACAACGGCGGCTACACCGCACTCAAGTACGGCAAGACCAGCAAGCTGGTCTACGAGAAGCTGACCACCCCCCACCCCATCGACCTCACCCGCTACCAGGTCGTCAACTGCTACATGGGCAGGTCCGGGCTGATCAACTCCGGCGGCGCCTCGTCGGGAGCGGGCGACCTCACGGCGGCGGTGCGCACCGCGGTGATCAACAAGCGAGCCGGCGGCACCGGGCTGATCAGCGGCCGCAAGGCCTTTCCGCGCCCGATGGCCGAGGGTGTGGGGCTGCTGA
>JBEKAP010000203.1:0-4305 GCA_050015875.1 Candidatus Dormibacteria bacterium
CGGCCGATCAGAGCCGGCCGCTCAGGGCCGGGGCGGCTCGGCGTCGGCCCGGATCCGGCCCTTGCGGTCGGTCACCCGGTCGTGGTGACGCCGGACCTGCTCGTCGGCCTTGTCGATCACCCCGTCGATCGCCTCCCGGACGCTCGCCGCCTCCTGGCGTGCCGACAGCCGGGTGTGGCGGACGTGAAGGACGATCTCCGCGGCGGCCTCCGGGAGCAGGTCCGTCTCCCGCGTGACGGTGAGGTTGACCTCGTCGAGGTTGGCGTGGTGGTCGAGGCGGCGCAGCTTCGCCTCGGCGTAGGCCCGAGCGTCCGGCGGCACGTGGTGGCCGGTGACGATGGAAACGCGCATCTCTCTCCTCAGACGAGCTTGAGGATCGAGCCCCGGTCGATCCCGAGCTTGCGGAGCGTTCCGGCGGGCAGTTCGAGGGCGGCCTTGGATCCGAAGACCACGCGAGAGATCCGCCAGGGCCGGATCGTGTGGCAGGCGTGGAGGATCCGGCCGTCGGCGTCCACGAAGGCGACGTCCAGGGCGAAGCGCATGAAGAACATGTGGATCGAGCCGCATCTCTGGATGCAGAGCCCCTCCCCCGCCGGGAGCTCACGGCGCCACATCAGGCCGCGAAACCTGGCGAGGAAGCTGCTGGCAACCGCGCAATGCTCGGCGACCACGGTGCCGTCAGCGGTCTCCAGGCGGAGGGTAGCGGGCGCCACGAGCGCATGGTAGCCGCCAACGACGCCCCGTGTATGGTGGGAGGATGACGAACCTCACCGATCTCACCCTCCACATCGACCCCGCCTGCCCCTGGGCGTGGCTGACCTCCCGGTGGCTCGCGGAGGTGGAGACGGTCCGGCCCATCCGGGTCACCACCCGCCTCTTCGTCCTCGCCGAGATCAACCGGGACAGCGAACCGGACGAGCGCCACCTCCGCTTTCACCGCGCCAGCGAGACCGCGATGCGGGTCATGGTCGCGGCTCGGCGGGCCGGCGGAGACGCGGCGCTGGCCAGGGTCTACACCGAGCTGGGCGAGGCCCACCACGAGCACGGCGAGCCCCTCGACGACGATGGCGTGCTGCGCCGGGCCCTGACCGCCGCAGGCCTCGACCCGGCCCTGGCCGATGCCGCGGCCGCCGACCCGAGCACCAGGGAGGAGCTGCTCGCCGAGCATCGCGCCATCGCCACGCGCGGGGCCTTCGGGGTCCCCACCCTGGTCCTGGGAGATGCCCCGCCCACATTCGGTCCGTGCGTGGACGCACGCATCACCGGCGAGGCGGCCGGGGAGCTGTGGGACCGCGTCTCGTGGCTGCTGACGGCCGAGCACTTCTTCGAGCTGAAGCGGGAGCGCACCCAGCGGCCCGCCATCGGCCGCTTCGAGGCGACCGCCACCGCCTGACGCCGGCGTCACGCCGAGGTGTCGAAGACCGCCCTCACCTCGGTGCCCGCACCGAGCGAGCTGCGGATCTCGAAGGAGCCGCCGACGTTTTCGACGCGCTCGCGCATGCTGATCAGGCCGAGGGATCGGGTGCGGCCCAGCCTGGCCTCGGTGGCACCGACGTCGAAACCGTCTCCATGGTCGGCGACGACGACCTGGAGGCGGCGGGGCAGGAAGGCGACCACCACCTCTACCTCCTCGGCCCGGCCGTGCCGGTAGGCATTCTCGATGGCCTCCACGACCACCCGGAAGGCGGCCAGCGCCATCGCGAGAGGAAGGTGCCGCTCCTCACCCACCACCTGGACCCGGACGGTGACGACCCCGAGAAGGTCCGCCCCGACGCGGCGGACCGAGGTGACCAATCCCTCCTCCTCCAGGCCCTGGGGGCTGATCTGGAAGAGCAGGCGGTGCATGCGCGCCATGGCCCTGCGGGTCACCTCCTTGCATTCGGTGACCTCCCGGGTGACGGTCAGGGCCGGGGCCCGACCCACCCGGCGCCCGATCAGCTCCACAGCCAGGACGACGTCGGCGAGGTCCTCCAGCGGCCCCGACATGATCATGTCGGAGATCGCCTCGTGGTCCTGGCCGACCAGGCGCTGGAGCTGGCGCTCCGCCCGGCGGCAGACCACCTGGGGATCGTCCGCGGTCACGGACCGCGCGGTCAGGTCGACACCCAGCTCCGCGGCCAGCGGCCGGATCTGACCGAGCTGCTCCCGCTCCGATCGCATGCCGTTGCGGCGCTCCTCCAGCCCCTCCAGACGAGCGTCCAGGGAGCGCATCCGCCCGTAGAGCTCGCCGCTCCGCCGGAGCGCGCCGGCCAGCACCTCGGGGCGGACCAGGCGGCGGTGTTCCATGATCTGGGCACGCACCTCCTCGGCCTGCGCCAGCGCAAGCCGCACCCGGTTGCGTTCGGCGGACTGCTCGGCGATGACCTGGTCGAGGCCCGCGAGGAGCGTCTCCAACTCCTGGGCGCGCGCCTCCAGGGCATGGGAGAGGTCCCTCAGGGGCGACGAACCGATCACCCCCACCCTCATCCCGTCAGACGCCATGACCACAGCACGTCTAGGCTAGCAGCCACTCCCGCTGTTCCGCTAGGCGGCCCCCACGGGTGGGTCCCAGGTCCTGGCTCTTGACCAGCCCAGATGGCATCTCCGGAGCAGGCGGCTCAATCGCGACGCAGACGCAACCTGAACAGATCGATCAGGGTGCCGAGCGAATCGCGGAGCGGGCTGACCCTGGAGTTCTCGGCGTGGCGCCAGATCACCCCCACCTCCGCGACGCTCCAGCCGAGCCGGCGGGCACGGAGAAGCACCTCGGCGTCGAAGCCGAATCCGGGTGTCCGGAGTGGGGTGAAGCAGGCCACGGCGGCCTGGGCGGTGAAGAGCTTGAAGCCGCACTGGGTATCGTGGAGCCCGGGGAGCACCAGCAGCTGCAGCAGCCGGTTGTAGGTGCGACCCATCACCTCCCGACCGAGGGGCTGGTGCACCTCCACCTCCGACTCGGCGACCGCCCGAGAGCCGATGACGACGGCGGTCGTCCCCTCGATCAGCTCGCGGAGCTTGGCCAGCTCGGAGATGGGAGTGCTCAGATCGGCGTCGGTGAAGAGCCGGAGATCGCCCCGCGCGGCCAGCATCCCGGCGCGGACCGCCGCACCCTTGCCCTGGTTCTCCGGGAGCTTCAGCACCTGGAGCTGCTCCCATCCGGCGGCGGTCTGCTCGGCCAGCTGCACGGTGCCATCGCGCGACCCGTCGTCGACGACGATGACCTCGTACTCCTCGTACTCCTCCCCCGCCCCGTCGAGGTACACGCGCAGTGCCTGCATGGTCGCGGGCAGGCGCCGCACCTCGTTGAAGGCGGGCACGATGACGCTCAGCATTCGCGGAACTCTGCCATGGCTGGGCTCACTTTGGGGGTGTTCGGTCACGACGGCCCGCCTCGCGCTCCACGGCAAGGACGAATCGGGGGATGGCGAGCTGCCGGCCCAGCCGGCGCGGCTCGCGAAGGAGCCGCCACAACCATTCCAGGCCCAGGCGCCGCAGGGGAGCGGGCGCCCGGCGGATGCCGCCGCCCAGCTCACGGAAGTCGAAGCTGCCGCCCTCCCCGATCAGCACGCCGTGGTCGAGATCCGGGGCCAGGCGCGCCATCAGCCGCTCCTGGGCCGGGAAGCCGACCCCAACCAGGATCAGGTCGGGCCGGCTGCGCCGCAGCTCGCCGAGCAGGGCCGCGTCGCGGGAGGCGTCGACCCGGCCCGGGGCGGTGCCCACCACCTGGAGCCCGGCCACGAAGCCCTCCAGGTATCGAGCGGTGTGGGTGATCGGGTTGTGCTTGGGCGAGCCCACCAGGAAGACCCGGAGCCCCCGTGCGCGGGCGGCACGGAGAAGGGCGAGGGTCAGCGTGGCGCCCGCCACCCGCTCGGGGATCACGGTCGTGACCGAGCCGGGTCTCAGCACGATGGCGGCGAGCGACCGCCCCAGGGCGAGGGGACCGTGGCGAGGCCGCCGCTCATAGGCGGCGGCCCACTGCACGGCGACGCCATCGGCGAGGCTCAGCCAGGCGCCCTCGAAGATCGCGCGGATCGCGGGGGTCGCCCGCGGGCCGAAGAACTCGACGTAGGGCTTGACCACGTAGGCGGGAGGGCTCTCCGGATCGGCGGCGCGCGCCACGATCCGGTCGACCGCCTCGGAGACGGTCAGCGGGTCGACGGCGACCCCGAGGACGCGCGGTCTGGCGAGCCGGTCCGCTCCTCGCCGGCCGGAGCGGCCGCCCCGCCCGGCGGCCAGATGGTCGGCGGCGGCCCCCTCGACGGCGGCGCGCACCCTCTCCCGGAAGCGGGATGCCGTGAAGCGCTCCGCCGAGGTCACCAGCTGGTCGCG
>JBEKAP010000204.1:0-4263 GCA_050015875.1 Candidatus Dormibacteria bacterium
GAGGGCAGCGACGCCTATGGCCTGCCGGGCCGCCACCAGCCCTCCACCGGCGGCGATCACGGCGGCCATGCCGAGAGCCAGCAGGAGCGGCGCGTACGCCCGCCCCAGGGAGGCGACCGCACCGAGCTCGAGGACGACGGCGGTGGTCCCAAACCCGATGGGCAGCCCACCGGAGGCGGCCAGAGCGGCAGCGGCCAGCGCGCGACCGCGCCGCGTGGGAAGGGTCGGCCGGCTCCAGGCGGGTGCCGCCAGAACGGCCAGCTCGAGAGCCACCAGCCCGGCGGCAAACCCGCCGGCACCGCCGGGTAGCCCGGCGATGGCGACCAGGGTGCCGGCCGACGCCGTGAGGAGCGCCCGGCCGGCGCGGCGCGACTCGTGCTTCCACCTCCAGGCGGCGACGGCACCCCAGAGAGCCGCGGCGGTCCCGACCGTGGCGAGCACCACGGTGAGCCCGGGGTCGCCGGCTCCCCCGGTGGCCGCCCCCAGCCGGAGCAGGGCGGCAGCGCCACAGGGGACCGCTCCGATGGCGAGCCAGCTCCTGGTCGACCGCCCCCCGGCCGCCCCCGGCCACCACCCTGCGGCGAGCAGCCGGCCCGCACCGGCGAGGCCCCAGGGGAGTGCCACCGCCAGGCCGACGGCGCCCTGGGGCACAGCGTAGGGATCGCTCGTCCCGGTGGTCACGACGAGCTGGACCGCGGCCACCAGCAGGCCGAGCGCGAAGACGTGCTGGATGGTGAAGGCGGCGGTCGCGCCTCGGCTCACGCGCTCGCGGCCGGCCGTCGCCAGCAGCAGACCACCGAGGCTGGCGATCTCCGCACCGGCGAAGAGGATCACCACATTGCCGGCCAGCGCCGCCAGCACCGCACCGGCGGCGGTGATCAGGAGCGCCGCCTCCTCACCCGGGCGGCGGTCCGCCGCACCCAGGGCAAAGAAGGTGGCGACCAGGGCGATCCCGACCAGGGCCAGTCCGGTCTGGTCGGCTCGCAGCGTCAGAGGCACGCCCGACACCGCCTGCCCGAAGGTGGTGACGAGCGGACCGTTCGTGGTGAGCCCGGCGATGCTGAGTGCGGCCCATCCCGCCAGGACCAGGATCACCGCGCTGAGCAGCCGCCTGGTCCGCCGCCACGGAGCGGGGAGGAGATAGGCGATCAGCGCCCCGACGAGGAGGATGGCGAGGACCAGGACCGACCGGTTGCCCACGCTCAGCAACGGCGCAGTCTCCTGTCAGTGTCCCGCACTAGCGCGGGGAGGGCGCCCTGGGGGGAGCCGGGGGCAGCGCGTGGGCTCCCACCTCGGTGGAGCAGTACGGGCAGACCGGCCAGCCGAGCCGCAGCCTCCGCTCGCAGACGGTGCACCTGCGGGCGAACTGGGTGCGGCAGTACGGGCAGATGACGAAGTCCTCCTCGATGTCACGCCCGCAGGTCGGGCAGGGACGGGTCTCGGGCGTGCCGGTGGGCGGCTCCTCGAGGATCTGCTGCTCGAGGGCGAGGGAGCGCTCCTCGGCGAGGGTCCGCGGGGGGCGGATGACCAGGTAGATCAGGGCCCCGAGGAAGGGGGGGACGAAGGCGAGCAGGAAGGCGAAGATCGCGAAGGGGATGGACGTCGAGCGCCGCCTCGCATCCCGCACCACGTTGTAGGCCAGCGCCACGAGGAGCAGGGCCACGTAGAGGACGAGGAAGAGGACGCCGAGGAAGATCAGCGTGTTGCCGGTGTCGGCCAGAATCGTCATTCGGAGATCCCTAAACGACGGCGCAGGGTCTGCGCCTGCAGCTCCGCCTCGCGGAGCTGGTCGGTGACTTTCTGAACCACGCTCTCGGGGGCACGCCCCCGGAACGCGGCGTTGGCGAGCTGCGCGCGGTGGCGGCCGATCTGGCCCAGCACCTCGTCGAGCTGCCGGCGCAGCCGCCCCTCGCCACCTCCCCCGAGGTGGAGCTCGGCCTCGAGGCTGCCGGCGATCACCAGCTGGGCCTCGCCCCCGTCCCCGGCGTCGACGACCCGGACGCGGACCAGGGCCTCGAGGATGCGGCGGCGGTCCGCGACCGAGAGGGAGGCGTCGCCACCCCGGATGACCACGGGGTGGAGGGTCCTGTCTGCGGCGCTGATGCCGGCCTCCTGGCGGCGGGCGCGAAGCTGCCCCACCAGCACCAGCAGCTCGTCGACGCCCTGGCGCGCGCCGGCGCGAGCCGGTTCGGCCCACTCGGGCAGGACGGTGGGCCAGGAGCGATGCTGGAGGCTGGCGGCGGGATCGGGCAGCCGCTGAGCGCACTCCTCGGTGACGAAGGGCATGAAGGGGTGGAGGAGGCGCAGCGCGGCGTCGAGCACGGTGACCGCCGTGGCGGCCGCCGCCTCCCTGCCCTGCCCGTCCTCCCCGTTGCGGAGGCGCACCTTCACGATCTCCATGTAGTCGGAGCAGAAATCCTGCCAGATCACGCTGTACAGGCGGTCCATGGCGTCATGGAAGCGGTACTGGGTCATCGCCTGGTCGACGGTGGCCACCGCGTCGGCGAGGCGCCCGAGGATCCAATGGTCCTCGGCCAGCAGGGCGGTGGCGGGGACCGCCGGCGGTCGCACCGCGATCCGATCCCCGTCGCCGATGGCCGTGACCAGGAGCCGGGTGACATTCCAGAGCTTGTTGGCGAATCGCTGGTAGCTGGCTACCCTCTCCTCGTCGTAGCGGACGTCCTGACCGCTCGTGCCGACCGCCCCGGCCCAGGCGCGGATGGCGTCGGCGCCGTAGCGCTCGATGATGTCCAGAGGATCGACGACGTTGCCACGCGATTTGGACATCCGCGTCCCGTCGCGGGCCATGATGGTCGAGGTGATGATCACGTTGTCGAAGGGCTTCTTCCCGGTGAACCTGAGGCCGGTCATGATCATCCGGGCCACCCAGAGGTAG
Source organism: Candidatus Dormibacteria bacterium (assembly GCA_050015875.1). GTDB lineage: Bacteria > Chloroflexota > Dormibacteria > Aeolococcales > Aeolococcaceae > Changshengia. The sequence goes on from JBEKAP010000204.1 coordinate 2,897, forward strand.
ATGATCTCCCGCGCCGTGACCAGGACCTGGGTGGGATAGAAGCGGCGCAGGTCGCCGGTGTCCGCTGGCCAGCCGAAGATGGCGAACGGCCAGAGGCCACTCGAGAACCAGGTGTCGAGCACGTCGGGGTCGTGCTCCAGATGGTCGGTGCCGCAGCTCGGACAGCGATCCGGGAGGTCCACCCACGCGAAGCGATGGCCGTTCTCGCACCGGCTCACCGGGATGGCGTGACCGAGCCAGATCTGGCGGCTTATGCACCAGTCTCGAATGCCCCCCATCCAGGTCAGGTACTGATCCCGGTACCGCTCCGGATGGAAGACGACATCGCCCCGCTCGACCGCTGCGGTGGCGGGCTCGGCGAGGGTGGCCATGCGCACCCACCACTGCTCGCTCACCAGCGGCTCGATCACGTGGTGACAGCGGTCGCAGTGGCTGACCTCGTGGACGTACGGCTCCTCGCCGACCACGACCCCCTGCTCACGAAGCGCCTCGGTGACCTCCTGACGTGCCCGGTCCACGGTGAGCCCGTGGAAACGCGGGAGGTCGGGAACATCCATGGTCCCGTCGTGCCCGATCACGTTGATGATCGCGAGCCCGTGGCGGACACCGATCTCGTAGTCGGTGGGATCGTGGCCCGGGGTGACCTTGAGCGCACCGGTACCGAAACCCACCTCCACCGCCGTGTCGGCGACGATCGGCACGCGCCGGCCGGTGAGCGGGAGTATCACGTGAGAGCCCACCAGGGCGCGGTAGCGCGGGTCCTCAGGATTCACCGCGACCGCCGTGTCGCCGAGCATGGTCTCGGGCCGGACGGTGGCCACGACCACCTCACCACCGCCCTCCACGGGGTAGCGCAGGCTGGTGAGGGTGTCGTGGTGCTCGATCCATTCGACCTCCTCATCGCTGATGGCGCTGCGATCGTGTGGACACCAGTTGACGATTCGGGGACCGCGGTAGATCAACCCGTCGTCGAAGAGTGCCTTGAAGACGGTGCGGATGGCCCGGACGTAGGGTTCGTCGAGGGTGAAGCGGGATCGTGACCAGTCACAGGTGAAGCCGAGGCGCCGCATCTGCTCGTAGATCCGGCCGCCGCACTCCTCGTACCAGGCGTCGACCCGAGCCTGGAAGGCGGCGCGCCCGATCGCCTCGCGGCTGGTGCCCTCGGCGACCAGCTGGCGCTCGATCACCGCGTTGGTGGCGATGGCGGCGTGATCGGTGCCCGGACACCACTCGACCTCGGCACCGCGCATCCGCCAGTGGCGGGCCAGGATGTCCTGGACCGAGAAGCCCATGGCGTGACCCATGTGCAGCGGGGCGGTGATGTTGGGAGGTGGCAGGGCGATGGTGAAGCTGGGACGGTCCGACGC
>JBEKAP010000205.1:0-4215 GCA_050015875.1 Candidatus Dormibacteria bacterium
GCACCACCAACCAGGAGAACCTGCGGATGATCTCCGACTCGGTGCGCTGGCTCACCGAGCAGGGCAGGCGGGTTATCTTCGACGCCGAGCACTTCTTCGACGGTCAGGTCGGCGATCCGGACTACGCGCTCCGCTGCCTGGAGGCGGCGCTCACGGCCGGAGCCGAGATGGTCGGGCTCTGCGACACCCGGGGCGGGATGCTGCCCGACCACATCGAGCGGGTGGTCGGCGAGGTGGTCGCGCGATTCGGCCCGGTGGCGGGCATCCACTGCCACGACGACTCGGGCTGCGCCGTCGCCAACACCCTGGCCGCGGTCCGCGCCGGCGCGACCCAGGTCCAGGGGTGCGTCAACGGCTACGGCGAGCGCACCGGCAACGCGAACCTCTGCACCCTCATCCCCGACCTGCAGCTGAAGATGGGGATCCCGGTGGTCAGCGAGGATCAGCTGCACCGCCTGACCACCATCGCCCGCGACGTTGCCGAGATCGCCAACGTGGCCCCTCCCCACTCCGCTCCGTACATCGGCACATCGGCCTTCACCCACAAGGGTGGACAGCACGTGGATGCCATGGCCAAGGCGATCTACACCTACCAGCACATCGACCCCGAGGTGGTCGGCAACCATCGCCAGACCGTGGTCAGCGAGCTGTCGGGACGGGCGACGGTGCTGACCAAGGCTGCCGATTTCGGGGTGGATCTGGGCGACGACCAGGCCCTGGTCCGGCGGGTCGCCGAGCAGGTCAAGCAGCTGGAGCACCAGGGCTACTCGTTCGAGGGGGCGGAGGCATCCTTCGAGCTGCTGGTCCACCGTGCCCGGGGTCACCAGCCACCCTTCACCCTCATCGACTACATCACCCTGATCGAGCAGCGCGAGGGACGGGCGATGGTCTGCGAGGCGACCGTGAAGGTGCAGATCGACGGCCAGGCCGTGCACACCGCCGGGGAGGGCAACGGGCCGGTCAACGCCCTCGACGCGGCCCTGCGCAAGGCGCTCACCCCGAGCTTCCCCGCCATCGGCGAGACCCAGCTCTTCGACTACAAGGTCCGGGTCCTGGACGGTCAGGACGGCACCGCGGCCGGGGTCCGGGTGCTGATCGAGAGCGGCGACCACCGCCGCCGGTGGAGCACCGTCGGCTGCAGCACCAACGTCATCGAGGCCTCCTGGATCGCCCTCGCCGACGCCTTCGAGTTCGCCATCGTGGAATGCCGGCGGCATGGTGGAGCCGAGCCGGGGACGGTGGAGACGCCAGGCCCGGGCTGATCGGCCGCATCACCGATGGAGAGCGGGAGCGCGCCCGACTCGGGCGCGCTCCTCTCGGCTCACCGCGATCTGATACCGAGAACTCTCGGGTCGGCTGCCCGTCCGAGCGGGAGGTCAGAGACCCCGTCCGAGCAGACCGCCCATCATCCCGCCGCCCAGGACACCGCCCGCCGCCCCGCCCGCGACCGCATCGGTGCGGATGTACTCGCTCAGGGCATGGGCGAGGATCGGCAGCGGCATGGACTGGAGCCAGACGCGACCGGGTCCCGCCAGCTGGGCCAGGAAGAGGCCGTCGCCACCGAAGATCTTGTTCTTGATGCCGGGGACGGTGGTGATGCCGAACTGGACGGTGTCCTGGAATAGGCCGACGTGCCCCGGATGCACCCGCATCACCTCGCCGGCGGCCAGATCGAAGGTGATGATCTCCCCCGACAGCTCGATCCAGGCCCGGCCCTGCCCATTGATCCTCTGGAGGATGAAGCCGTCGCCGCCGAAGATCCCGGCGCCGAGGCTCTGCTGGAATCCGACGCCGAGGTTCACCCCCTGGGTGCCGCAGAGGAAGCCATGGCGATGAGCCATGAACGACATGCCCGGCTGCGGCGCCACGTCCACGGGGAAGATCGTCCCGGGCATCTTCGCGGCGAAGGCCACCATCCCCGGCTGGCCGGCGGCCGTGTACTCGCTCATGAAGATGGAGCCGCCGGAGACGGCTCGCTTGAAGACGCCGCCGATGCCGCCGCCACCGCCTGCCTGGGTGGAGGTGCGCATCTGGACGGACGCCGTCATCCAGGAGAGCTCGCCGGACTCGGAGAAGACGACCTCGCCCGGATCGAGGGCCACCTCGAGAACCGGCATGGTGGTCCCGACAATCTTTGCGTCCATCTTGGGTCTCTCCTGAATCGGACGGAAGGGATGATCCTGGTGGCATGGGCCGGAGCCCGGCTCGAGGGGATTTCCCGCTGCCGGCATGGTACGCGGGCCCGGCGTCAGCCAGGCGATGGAGCCGCCAGCTGCTTCCGCCCGCGCGGCGGGGGTTCCGGGGAGCCGTGGCCGCCCCGAGCGCCGGGCCGGAGCGCCGCCGGGAATCCGGCCCTACGCCGGTGCCGGTGTCCCGACGGGTGCGGGTGCCGCCGGGGCGGCGGGGAGTCGCTCGATCTGGGTGACGACCCAGCCGCGGTGGGCGACCAGCCAGCCCTCGTCGCCGAACTTCAGGGTGTGGTCGCGGTCGGTCTGCGAGCTGTCCATCGAGGGGTCGCGCTCGAAGCGCCAGCGCTCCGACCAGCGGCGCACCGTCGCGTCGCCCGCGACCACGGCGCCGGTGGCGTCGTCGCGCTCCAGCTCCTCACCGGCGACGTCGAGGCGCACGTCGACGACCTCGCGGCCCCCCGCCACCGCCGCGGCGACGATGGTGGCCTGGTCCACCTCCAGCCCGGGCAGGAGATGGTGGCGGTGGGCGGCGACGTCGCCGCTCACCTCCTGGCCGATCTCGGCCTCCATGGCCGGGCTCATCAGGGCGTCCGCCTCGTCGGTGCGCTCGGTGCTGCGTGCCTCGCGCACCTTGTTGAAGGTCTCGCGGGCGATGCTGCGGAAGGCGAAGTCGTCGAACTGGGGATCGACGGCCCGGATCGCGCCGAGATCCACACCGGCGGCCTCGACGGGCGGCTGCTCGTGGTATTCCCTGTCGAGGTCGACCAGCATCTTCTGATCGACGGGGTCCTCCTCGCCGAGGACGCCGGCGGCCTCCTCCAGCTTGCTGACCATGCGGCCGCGGAAGGGCTCCAGGTGCTCGAGCCCACGCGCGACCCCGGTCTCGCCGAAGCGCGTCAGACGGTCTTCCTCGGGTGTGGGATCGTCGACGGCATCGGGCATCTGCATCTCCTCAACGGCCGGGACCAGGCCAGCGTGAGGATAGGAGGGCCGGAGGGGGATCGCAAGACCGCGTCAGCGATCTGCGACAGAGCCGATGCGAGCCGGGGGCGGGGGGCGGCGGCGGTCCCGCCGCCCCGCCATGAGGCAGGGCCGCCCGGGCGCTATCCGAGGAGCTGGTTCGCGTACGCCTCGACCTTGGCGAGCGTCGTCGTGGTCCCCGTGCAGGCGATGCCGACGAAGACGGTCCCCTTGACGGCGATGATGCCGAGTGCCGTGCCAGAGGTGATGCTGTACGAGTAGGTGTACGCCTCGTCCCCCACCCCCGACACGGAGGTGAAGGAGAAACCGGTGCTCGCGGCGGTCGCCTGGAGCGACGCCTCAGCCGTGGTCAGGTAGGACGTGCCGATGCCGTGGACGATGCTGACCAGCACGTCGAGGACGGGGGGTGTCTCGCTCAGGTAGTTGCACGCGATGCCCGCCGCACTCGTCCCGTAGGTGGTGGGAGCGGGGACGGTGATGCCCAGGGCCGCGCCGACCGAGCTGGCCGTCGGGCACGACGCGGTGCTGGTGCCCGAGGCCGGGGTCGCCGTCGACGCCGGCGCCGACACCGCGGCGGTCGCCGTCGCGGTTCCCGCCGCCGCGCTGCTCGACGTCGAGCTGGAGCTGGTCCCCCCGCAGGCCGCGGCAGCGAGCGAGCCGAGGAGGAGAGCGCCGGCGAAGATGCCGAGGCGCTGACGCGTCCGATGAGGTGGGGGACTTGCGATAGATGATGGAGATGTCATGCGACGACTGTACCAGGTCGGTTCCCGGCGAGTCCGGCACCCCGGGGGATGCCGGCGGCGGCACCCCGATTCCCCGCCGGTCGCATACGCTGTGACCGCAATGCGGATCGCCATCACCGGGGGTACGGGCTTCGTCGGCTCGCACCTCGCCTCCCACCTCGCCGAGCAGGGCCACGAGCTGATCGTGATCGCCCGGGGCAGGCGGTCGAGCGGCTCGGGCGGGCCTGCGGGCACAACGGCGACCGCCGACGTGGTGAGCGGCGCCGGCCTCGTGGAGGCCTTCGCCGGCTGCGACGCCGTGA
>JBEKAP010000206.1:0-4168 GCA_050015875.1 Candidatus Dormibacteria bacterium
GACCCACGATGGGGGCGCGGAGTGGAACGGCACCGGCCTCGGTGGGACCGTCGAGGAGTTGGAGACCTCCGGAGACTACGTCTACGCCATCGTCGACGACCCCGATGCCATGGTGACCTGGACGCTGGATCGGAGCCCCATCACCGGCGACAGCTGGCAGGTGGTCACGACTTTCGGGGTTCGAACCGCCAACCTCAATGTGCACGGTGGTGATGTCTGGGTGTCGGAGAGCTCGGGGAACGGTTCCGACGAGCTGCTGGCGTCCACGAAGGACGGCGAGGAGTTCACACCGACGCCGATGTGCGACGGGGCGGCCACCGTCACCAGCCTCGCGGCGAGCCCCGGGGACATCTGGGTGGTCTGCTCGACAGCGCCGGCCGAGGCCGTCTGGCTCTCCACCGACGGTGGGCAGACGTTCACCGAGGTGCAGACGCCAACCGAGCTTGGGTCCGGGTGGAGCAGCATCGCGGGAGCGTCGGCTTCCACGGCGGTGCTGGCCGGCACCAGCCTCGAGCTCACCGTCGACGGCGGCCAGAGCTTCCGCACCGTCCTGCACAACGGCGACGACCACTGGAGCATCGTCGGCTTCACCAACCCCACGGACGGCTTTGCGCTCAGCTACCCGAGCGCCTCGTCGGCGCAGCCCAACGGGCTCTGGCGCACCGACGATGCCGGTGCGAGCTGGTACGAGGTCGAGCTCCCCTGACCCCTCCGGTGTCCGGTTGCGGCTCCCGAGATGTCGGGGGGAGGGCCGCGTCGCGGCCGGGTGAGGTCCCGAACCACCGGTGCTAGTGTTGCGAGATGCGACCCCTGCGGTACTCCATCAACGTCACCCTGGACGGGTGTATCGACCATCGGGCGATCCCCGCGGGCGAGGACACGCATCGTCATGCGGCTGCGAACCTCAGCCGGGCCGATGCCCTTCTCTTCGGTCGGATGACCTACGAGATGATGGAATCAGCGTGGCGCCTGCCGGCGCCGGCGGGAGCCAGACCTGATTGGATGGAACCCTTCGCGCAGACCATCAACGCGGCCAGGAAGTACGTCGTGTCGAGCACCCTGGAGCAGGTCGATTGGAACGCGGAATTGGTGCGCGGAGATCTGGGCACGGCGGTTCAGCAACTCAAGCGGGAGCCGGGCAGGGGACTGCTCGTCGGAGGTGTGAAGCTCCCGCTCGCGCTGGCGGAGCTGGGATTGATCGATGAGTACGAGCTCGTCGTGCATCCCAGGCTGGCGGGCCACGGGCCGGCGCTGCTCGCGGGGCTGTCGAAGCAGGTCGACCTGACGCTCGTGAGCCGGCTCGAGCTCGGCTCGGGGGCCGTGGCGATGCGGTATGAGCCGCGAAGGTAGCCCCTCCAGCCCAGGCCGCCGCCACGCGGCACCCTTGGTGGGTGGTTTGGGACAGATCAGTCCTTAACCGGTATCGAGCCCGTGTGCCCCCCCGGCCCTGCCCGGCGACGAACTCTCGATCGGATGGATCGCGGGTTCACCCGGAATGGTCCTTGGCCATGCCGACGCCCCCGTCTCAGTCCGGTGGGGGGAGGTACCGCGCGGACTTGACCCGGCCCTCCTGGACCTCCAGGACCCAGGTGGACCCCTTCTGCATCCGGGGGCTCGACCCCAGCGCGACCCCGCGCTCGGCGAGCTCGAAGAGGATGCCGCTCACCACGTCGCCGTGGCTGCACGCCGCCACCGAGCCACCCGCCAGGAGCGCCGTCAGTGCCCGCTCCGGATCCGCCCCCTCCTCGAGCCAGCTCGCCGTCTCCGTCAGCAGGCCGAGCCGGCCGCCCAGGGGCACGAACGTCTCGACGCAGCGGGCGTACCCGCTGCTGACCAGCCGCTCGACCGGTTGGCGGGCGAGGATGGCGGCGAGCAGCTCGGACTGGGCCCGGCCGCGGTCGCTGAGCGGGCGGGCGCGGTCCGGCCCCGTCCACTCCGCCCGCTCGCCGGCATCGGCGTGGCGGACCAGGAGCACCCGTCCCGATCCCGAGCGCGCTGCCTTGGTGCTCACATCCAGCCCCACCCCTTCCTGCGGTCGAGTGCACGCCACGACTCCTGCCAGGCCTCCCGGCCGGCCTCGGCCCGCTCGCGCTCGGCGCCGTAGAGGACGCCCGCCGTGAACGCCGTCTCCGGGTCGGCCGCCCGCAGCACGGCGTCCTGCAGCCAGCTGCCCGCGACCACCGCGTCGTGCTGCTCGCCGAGCGCGTCCTGGAGGGCGCCCAGACGCGCCCCGGTCCGGGCGGGACCCTCACCGAGCAGGGGAACCAGCGCGAGAACCGCGTAGCGGCACTTCTTGGCGGCGATGCGCACCTGGTGGAGATCGTCGTCGCTCGGGCGGGCGTCCAGGCGGCGGACCCGTCGCGCCAGCTTGCGCCAGCTGGCCTCCATGAGCGGCAGGAGGACGGCGGACGCCGGCTGGCCGGCCGTCGCCGGCAGCACGGCGGGCTGGGCGGCGGCGGCGAGCAGGCGCTCCAGCAGCTCGCGGTGCTCGTCGGATTCGATGACTGAGATCAGGACGTCCCGTGCCAGCACCCGCTCGCCGACCAGGCGGCTGAGCAGCCGCTCGGTCGCCTCGCCGTCCACGCCGCGTGCGGCGGCGCTGGTGCGCAGGCGCATCAGCAGCACCTCGGTGTCCCGCACGGCGCCCAGGTCGGTCGCCACCGTCCCCAGCTCGTCCCGGAGCTCGGCCGTCCAGGCGGGTTCGAGCACGGGGGCGAAGGTCTGGAGCGCGGAGCGGTACCGGCGGCACGCGACCCGCGCCTGATGCACTCCCTCAGGATCGCTTCCCTCCAGGACGATGGCCTCGTTGCGGACCAATCTGGCCGCGTAATCGCGGAGCGCCGCGCTCACCGCCTCGGTGACCGTGCTCTCCCGGTCGAGCGGCCGCTCGCGCCACCTGGGCGCCGCAGCGCCCACCAGCTCGGCGATCAGGGACTGGGGGGTGGTGCCCTCGACCCCGGCTTTGCGCAGCGCCGCGAGGGCCCGGCGCTCGCCGCCGAGAGGGCCGTGGCTGCGCACGCTGACCCGGCGGGCGTGGGCGACCGCATGGCGGTCGACCAGCAGGCTGACCACCTGGTGGATGGCCCAGAGCTCGCCGACCCGGCGCGCCGTCTCCAGGTGCCGGAGACGCGCCACCTGCTGGACCTCGGCGCCCCGGAGGTAGGGGCTGAGCAGGCGGAGCGCCTCGGCCGGCGGCGCGCTCTGCCCGCCCTCCAGGTCGACGAACACGCGGCGGAACGCCCCCGCCTCCGGCCATCCGGCCAGGGTCACGCGCCAGCCGCGGCCGCGGCGGTAGCGGAGCCCCGCATCCCAGCCGGCGAGCCGGAGGTCCGGCGTGTCCCAGTGGATGCTCTCGAAGCGCTCGATCCGGGTCGCGGCCCCCCGCCCCCACCGCAGCTCGCGGAGCCGGAACGCGATGCCGACGGGGAGGTCGACCTGGCACCGCTCGACCGGCAGGGCCGAGCTCAGCTCCTGCCCTCGGCTCGCCGCAGCGCCACCTCCTGCAGCCGCACCTGGGTGTCGACGCCGGCGCCTCTCGGTGCCCGGCGCCACTCGCCGTCGCGGCCCAGCTCCCAGGCCAGGGTGTCGTCGCTCAGGTTGATCTCCAGGATCTGGTCGAGGCGCGCTCGCAGCTCGGCGGAGCGGATGGGGACCGCGGCCTCCACGCGCCGGTCCAGGTTGCGGGGCATCAGGTCGGCCGAGCTGACGTAGTAGTCGCTCTCCTTCTGGTCGCGGCCGAAGCGGAGGATGCGCGAGTGCTCCAGGTAGCGCCCGACCAGCGACCGGACCCGGATGTTGTCGCTCACCCCGGGGACCCCGGGACGGAGGCAGCAGATGCTGCGCACGATGAGGTCGATCTCCACCCCCGCCTGGGAGGCGGTGCAGAGGGCGGCGATCATCTCCGGATCGACCAGATTGTTGACCTTGATGACGATCCGGCCGGCCGCGCCGCGATCGGTCTCACGCCGGACCAGGCGCAGCAGGGCGGGGCGCATCGAGTCGGGGGCGACCAGGAGCTTGCGGTACCGCGCCTGGCGGCTGTACCCGGTGAGGCTGTTGAAGAGCTCGCCCACGTCCGCGCCCAGGGCCGCGTCGGAGGTGAGCAGGCCCAGGTCCTCGTAGACGCGCGCGGTGTCGCGGTTGTAGTTGCCGGTGCCGATGTGGCAGT
>JBEKAP010000207.1:0-4100 GCA_050015875.1 Candidatus Dormibacteria bacterium
GATCGAGGCGCACGCCCTCACCCTGGACCCGGTGGAGATCGATCTCGGCGACGCGGTCGAGGCGGCGGCCAACCGGCTCCGCCTGGCAGCCCCGAGCCGGCCGGTGACCGTCGACCTGCCGCCGGACGGTCTGGAGGTGCTCGCCGACTGGGACCGATTGGGCCAGATCCTCGACAACCTGCTCCAGAACGCCGACCGCCACGCGCCCGCGGGGACGCCGATCAGCGTCGAGGCGGCTCCGGGCAAGCGCTCGATGGTCGTCATCCGGGTCATCGACCAGGGGCCCGGCGTGCCGGTGGACCAGCGGGAGCGGATCTTCGAGCGTTTCGTGCGCGGTGCGAGCGACGGGGAGACGGCGGAGAGCGTCCGCGGCGCGGTGCCGAGCGGGACCGGGCTGGGCCTGGCGATCGTCCGGGGCCTGGTCGAGGCCCACGCCGGCCGGGTGTGGATCGAGGATGCGGAGGCCGGGGAGGGGGCGCACTTCGCCTTCACCCTGCCGGCGGCATCCCCCACCGATCCGCGGAGCTGAGACCGGGCCGGACCAGCTAGGCGTCGTTGGCGGCGACGACGTGCACGTCCACGTCGGCCATCAGCCGGATCAGGCGCCGGAGGGTCTTGGAGCTGCTGTTGCGCCCGCTCCGCATCACCAGGATCTCGGTGATCCGGTGGCCGCGGGCGTGGGCGGCGACGGTGGCGGCCACGTCGTTGCCGTCGATGGTCACGAAATCGCCGCCCAGCTGATGGGTGAGGGTGGCGTAGCCGCCGAGCAGCCGCTTCTCGTCCTCGCTGCGCGACCCGCTTCGCACTGAGACCGCGGTCAGGGCGTCGTCCCGGCGGGCGGCGTGGGCGGCGGCGCGGCGGATCACGGCATCCTGGCCCGGCCGGGGCGGGACCAGGACCAGGACGCGGGGGCGTGCCTCCCACGGCTCGTTGATGCGGGCCGTGCTCATGTAGGCGACCAGGCGCCGGTCGCAGTGCTCGGCCACCCGGCGCAGCGCCATCTCCCGGAGTGTCGTCAGGACGTCGGGGCGGAACTCGCCCTGGAGGGCCTTGATCGCCTCCGCGGGAGGCATGATCTCCCCCTGGCGCAGCCTCTCCTCCAGCTCGGCGGGCGGGACGTCGACCAGCTCGACCTCGTCGGCGGCGTCGAACGAGGAGTCGTCGAGGACCGGCCGGTCGGCCGGGCGGTTGAGCAGCGTCCCCATCAGGGCCACGGTGCTGTGCAGGTCGGTGAGGTGGACGGTGCCGATGACGTTGATGCCGGCGGCCCGGATGCGGGGCAGGACGTGACCCACCAGGCGGCCGGTGGTGGTCAGCCCGGCCAGGTCGTCGACGGCCACGACATCGGGGTTGCGGCTGAGCAGGGCCTCCACGTCGAGCACCCCCCGCGACGCGGGGGAGCCGGGGCCACCCAGCAGGGTGAGGGTGCCGAGCCGGGCGGCACCGCCTCCGCTCACCGCGCCGACGACCACGTCCGTACCCCGGGAGGCGCGGCGGCGGGCCTCGTCGAGCATCCTGGTCGTGGCGCCTGCCCCGCGCGCATAGCTGACATGCAGGCGCAGCCCTCCACGCGGCCGGGACTCCTTCATGGTGCGGAGCAGGGAGTCGGGATCGGGCCGATCCTGGGGCGTGTAGGGGGCGGCGGAGTGGCGCGCGATGACGTGGACGTCGGCGTCGGGAAGACCCTCGATCACCCGGTCGACCACCGTGGGGCGCATCTGGGCGAGGAATCCACGGGGGTGGGGCTCGCCCATGACCACGTGGCGGCAGCCGCGCTCGCGGGCGATGGCGATCAGGGTGGCGGCGATGTCCGTGGACTCGGGCTCCACGACCGTGGCCTGCAGCTCGACGGCCAGCCGGTGCCATGGCGCCTCGGGCCCGGACTCCCCGGCCGCGTCCTCGACGGAGCACACGTGGACGACGGTGCAGAACCCACGCCGCCGGCGCGCCTGGCGGACGCCGCGGCGAATCAGCGCCTCCGCCGAAGGCCCCCCCGAGACGGCGGTCAGGACATCCTCCGGGGGCGCCTGGACGCCGCCGCGCTCCACCTCCACCCGCTCCGCCACCAGCCGCAGCCCCAGCTCGCGGAGCGCGGCCAGGTTGCCCGGGCGGAAGAAGTTGCGCAGCGCCATGTCCACGCGCTCGGCCGGGTAGACGTTGCCGTGGCGCATCCGCTTGCGGAGCGCCTCGGGGGTGATGTCGATGAACTGGACCTCGTCGGCACGGTCGAGGACGCTGTCCGGCACCGTCTCGTGGACCGTGATCCCGGTGATCCGCTCGACCACGTCCTTGACCGACTCCAGATGCTGGATGTTCATGGTCGTGATCACGTCGATGCCCGCGGCGCGGATCTCCTCGATGTCCTCCCAGCGCTTGTGGTGGCGCACCCCGGGGGCGTTGGTGTGGGCCAGCTCGTCGATGAGGGCGACCTGCGGACGGCGCGCCAGCACGGCCTCCACGTCCATCTCGGAGAGCTGGGTCCCGCGGTAGTCGACGGTGATCCGGGGCAGGACCTCCAGGGAGCCGATCGCCTCCTGGGTGCGCGCCCGTCCATGGGTCTCGATGAAGCCGATCACCACGTCCTCGCCGCCGTCGCGGCGATCCCGCCCCTCCCGCAGCATGGCGAAGGTCTTGCCCGACCCGGGCATCGCGCCCAGGTACGCCTTGAGCCTGCCCCGCGGCGGGGATGGTGGGCCGTCCACCACCTCGGGGACCGATGCCGTCGCGTCGTCTCCGGTGGCGGCGGCTGTCTGGGTGCGGGCTTTGCTCATCGACCTCTCGCCCACCCGGCCACGCAAGGCCCCGGGGTGGGCTCCTACGACCTCCAGTGTACCCAGGCAGGATCAATCGGCTCGCGCGGCACCGCCCCGCAGCCCGACCCCCCGGTCATCCGAGCGCCGGGGGGGCGCCGAATGCGTCGTTGATGGCGAGGTTGAGCTGGAGGACGTCCACGTAGGACTCACCGAAGATCCAGAGGCTGCGGCCGGTGATGTTGGCCTCCACCACGGCATGCACCCTCGACGGGTCGAGCCCGCGGGCCTCCGCCACCATGTCGACCTGGGCCAGCGCGGCGGCGACGCTGATGTCGGGGTCGTAGCTGGTGAAGTCGCCGGTCGCCAAGTCCACGGGGATGGGTGTGGTCTTGGCGCCGGCGCTCAGGCAGTGAGCGCTCGGGTCGGTGACCGCCTGCTGCAGCTGGGCGGCGGTGAAGGTGCCGGCCGTGTCGATGCCGACGCAGTGCAGATAGCCGGCGTAGGTGTCGACCTGCTCGATCAGCAGGGCGTTGCTGGGGGCGAGGTTGCTGCCCTGCGAGTTGTCCGACTCGCATGGCGGGCTGAGCGGCATCACCACCTCGGTACCGCTGGACGTGGTCTGGACGGCGTACGACGGGCGCCCCTGGAAGTAGCGGGGGTCGACGGTGTAGAAGGTGTGCCCCTGATACCGGGTGGTCTGGAAGACGGGGGTCCCGGACACCACCTTGGTCTCGTAGTAGCACTCACCGATCAGGCTGGCGCCGACCACCGTGCCGCCCTTGCTGGTGATCAGGCCGCCGTTGGCCTGGCTGTTGAAGGCCACCTGGGAGACACCCAGCATCACGAGGGGGTAGATGAGGCCGCCGAGGACGGCGATCACCAGGGTGATCCGCAGCGCAACGAGCAGTTCCTTGGGGAAGTTGCGAAACATCTTCTTTCAGCTCAGATCAGATGGAGGGTGGTGATCACGATGTCGACGGCCTTGATACCGATGAAGGGGAGGATGACCCCGCCGACCCCGTAGAGCAGGAGGTTGCGGCGGAGCAGCGACGCGGCACCCACGGCCCGGTACTTGACTCCGCGCAGGGACAGCGGGATGAGCGCGACGATGATCAGCGCGTTGAAGATCACCGCAGAGAGGACGGCGCTCTCCGGCGTCTTCAGCTGCAGGACGTTGAGCGCCTTGAGAGGTGGGAGGGCCACGGCGAACATCGCCGGGATGATGGCGAAGTACTTGGCCACGTCGTTGGCGACGCTGAAGGTGGTGAGCGCACCCCGGGTGATCAGCATCTGCTTGCCGGTCTCGACGATCTCGATCAGCTTGGTCGGGTCGCTGTCGAGGTCGAC
>JBEKAP010000208.1:0-4086 GCA_050015875.1 Candidatus Dormibacteria bacterium
CGACGAGGTGTTCCGCGACTACTACCGCTCGGAGACCGGCGAGGCGGCGAGCGCGGCTGCGGAGAGCGAGGCGACGAACGCCGGGACGAAGAGCGACGCTCAGGAGACCGACGATGCGCCTTGACGTGTTTCGCCGGGAGCTGGCGGACCACCGTCAGTCGCTGATCGGGTGCAGCATCGGAGCGCTGGTGCTCGTCGGGATGTACGTCTTCCTGTACCCCACCATCAGGAGCAGCGGCGCCGGGGTGCAGCAGCTCCTCGACACGCTGCCCAAGGCACTGCGGACCGCCTTCATCCCGGCGGGCGTCAGCTACCTCTCACCGCCCGGCTACCTGGGCACCGAGCTGTTCAGCATCATCGTGCCCGCGCTGCTGCTCGTGATGGGTGTCCTCGCCGGCAGCCGGGCGCTGGCGGGAGAGGAGCAGAACGGCACCATCGACCTCCTCCTCTCCACCCCGGTCCGGCGCACCCGTCTCACCATCGAGAAGGCCGGCGGCGCCCTGCTCCCCCTCTTCGTCGTCGCCGCCGTGATCTGGGTGGCGATCCTGGTCGTCGGCCCGTCGCAGGGGGTGGTCCTCGACCTCGGCAATCTCACCCTGGCCGTCCTCGCCGTCGCCCTGCTCGGGGTGGGCTTCGGGATGCTGGCCTTTCTGATCGCCTCGGCGACGGGTTCGGTCGGGGCCGGCGGGGGGAGCGCGGCCGCCCTCGCGGTGGCGATGTACGCGCTCAGCATCTTCGGCTCGCTGGTGCCGTGGCTCACCGGCTTCGCCGACGCGGTCTCCCCCTTCCACTGGACGGGCGGTTCGGCGGCCCTCACCCTCGGCGTCGGCTGGTCGGGGATGCTGCCCCTGATCCTCTGCCCGATCGTCCTGCTGGCCGCCTCCGTCGTGCTGTACGAGCGCCGCGACCTCACCGCGTGAGCGGCGGGGCCCGGCGTCAGCTCATCCGAGCCCGAGCAGGTACTGCTGGTAATAGACGCCCTCGCCCGCGGTCGGCGTGCCCGCGGACATGGAGGTGACCAGGACGTCGTCCGAGTCCTCCCACGCGTTCCAGGTCCAGGCCAGCACGCTCAGCCCGTGCGCGCTCACCCAGGGCAGGAAGGTCGGCAGGTAGGTCTCCGGTCCGCCTGCCGAGTCCCCCGTCTCACCGACGATGACCGGGCGATCGGTCGCGAGCGGGGCGATCGTCGAATCCCAGCAGGACTCGGTGTCGCAGCCCTCGCCGGGGTAGCTGTGCCAGGAGACCACCGTGTCGGCATCGCCCGACCCCCACTCGGCGAAGGATGACGCCCAGTCGGAGCAATCATTGGCCCAGTCCACGCAGCCGGCCATGATCACGTTGGACGCGCCGGCCGACCGGATGTCGGTGGTGAGCTGGTCGAATCCGGCCGAGGTCCAGTTGGCGGTGACGGTGTAGGGCGACCCCCCGGTGACGTACTGGGTGATGGTGCAGCCCTGCCAGAGGCACTGCCACTGATTCTCACCCGAGGTCAGCCAGTAGAAGTAGGGCTCGTTGTAGAGGTCGAAGAGGACGCTCCCGTCGCCACCGAAGGTGCTCGCGACGCTCGACCAGAAGGCGGGCGAATGGTCCTCATCCGGAGCGGGATTCTGGGCGAGCGCGATCTGTGACCCGGGAGCGTTCCAGTGCAAATCCAGGATCACGTAGAAGCCGGCCGATTGCAGATCGTCGACCAGCTTCACGATGGCGCTCTGATAGGCGGCACCGCCGATCTCGACGCCGTTGATGCCCAGCCAGCAATCCTCGTTGAGGGGAATGCGCACCGCGTTGACGTTCCACGACCGCATCGCGGCGAAGGTCGCGGAGCTGTCCTCCGGCTGACCGCCGAAGGGGTCGGTGGTCCAGTTCTGCGCGCAGACGTACTCCGTCCCGCTCATGTCCACCCCGTGCAGGCTCACGGTCTGACCGGAGGCGTTGACCAGCTGGTTGCCGGAGACGTGGAGGGCGCTGGGCGCTCCGCCCGAGGGAGCCGGCGCGCGGGTGGGAAGTGGCGTCGGCGTGGCCGGCGCGGGCGTGCTGGACGCGGTCGCGGTGGCGGGAGCCGGCGTCGCCGCGGAGGCGGGCGTGGCGGTCGAGGCCGGTTTGGACGTGGGCGTGCGCGAGCCGCCCGAGGTCGGGGTGGCGGAGGGCGATCCGGTCGACTTCGGGGTCACGGCGGCGGACCCGGTCGACGTCGGAGTGGCGCCGGACGACTCCGGCAGCGTGGTCCGCGGCGTCGCGGACGCCGCCCCGGGCGCGGCCGTCACCGTGCCGCTCCGGCCGACCGACGCCGCTGCCGCCGGCGCCGCACTCTTGGGGGCGACGAGGGCCCCGCCCCCGACGGTGAGGAGGAAGAGGGCGACGACGGCCACCCCTCCGGCCAGCGCCACCCCGCGACGAGATTGGCTCCACACGCCGCCAGTCTGCCCCGCGATCACGACCCGGAAACAGACACCACCGGAACGTCACGTGTGCCACGTACGGCTCCTGCGTGCACACCACCGGAACGTCACACGCGGACCAGAAGGCACTCGGACAGCACCCATGTGGATGCCACCTCTTCCCGAGATACTCCGATCGCGTGATCGCGCCGAGTGACCCAAGCGGGTGCTCTAGCAGATCCGAGTGGCCGTTGTCTACTCCCAGATGAATCCAATTCCAGGGACATTCGGGAGTATCGATGGCGCCTCCCGCCCCGGAATACTTGCCACCGGCTGGCGGCGCTCACCGAGAGCGTCCGATGCCGAGATCGGAAGGAGGAAAGCCGGTGGCTACCCCGAGCAGGAGCTCCCCCACTGCCCGGCGGCCGAAGCTCGATCGTCCGGAGATGGGGACGAGCCCAACCGACGAGGAGGCGTCCCCCGGTGCCGCCGCCCGCTCCGGGGCGATCCCATGGCCGGCGGAAGGCCGACCAACGCGCGCCGCCACGGGGCCGCCACGAACCCCCGGCCGAGCCCCCTCGCAGCCTCATCTGACAGCCATGGCGCGACACCTTGAACAGCGCCTCGATCGTCTGCAGCGGAGTTCGGCGGAGGCCTCGCACGAGCTCCGTCAGAGCCTCCAGGACCTCCGCACGCTGACCGGCGCCCTCCAGGACGTGCAGCCTCTGACCAAACCCGTGCCCCCCTCCCGCGGTTCCCGCCTCACCCGTCAGGAGCACCGCATCGCGCTGATGGTCGCCTCCGGCATGAGCAATTGCGAGATCGCGGCCACCATCCATCTCTCCGCACACCATCAAGACGCACCTCCGGAACGTCTTTCGCAAACTGCGCATCCGTTCCAGATGGGAGGTCGCCCACCTCTTCCGATCTACCTCCGAGATTGATCTTCATCCGCCGCTCGGAGAATCTCCCTCCCGGGGCGATGGGAGCCGGCGGTGACGTGCGACTACGCTCCCCAGGCGGGATCAAGCCGATCCGCGTTGTGCGTTGGGGGATCCCGCCCGTTCGGGAGGGTCTGCCTATCGCCCAGGGTGTTCCACGTCACCGCGGATACCCTCTCCGGAAGAACGCTCCCGTCGCCGCACGCATCGTCCGTCAGGACGGCCGCGCAGACGGAGTGCCGGCAACGCCCGGACGGGGTGGGATCGATTGCCATCAACTCTCGGGTCAGCATCGACGTCACATGGAGATAGACACATGGCTTCCAAGCTCGGTCGTCTGGGCACCAAGCTCCGCCTGCTCATGATTGCGCCAATCATCGGCGTCGTCCTTCTCGCCACGGCCGGCAGCGCTGGTGCCGCCACGACATCGGTGGCAGGCAACGTCAGCAACGGCGGCGGGGCCGTCGTCTACAGCACGGAGCGCTGCACCACCTTCACCGGCGGGCCGGACATGCAGATCACGAGCTGGCCGGGTTCGACGATGTACATCGCCCCCAACATCGACGACAACGGTTCTTGGTTCACGGAGAACTACGTCACCTACCCGCAGAATTCCGGCAAGAAGGCGTTCGGCGACCTCGTGGCCGGCACCTGCTTCCACATCGCCGCTCATCGCGACGCCACGTGGGACTTCTGGGACACCTCCACATGGGGTGGCAATCTGACCTACTGAACTGGTTTGACCCGTCCAGGGGGGTGATATCATC
>JBEKAP010000209.1:0-3996 GCA_050015875.1 Candidatus Dormibacteria bacterium
GGACGGGGACCGGAGTGGGCAAGACGGTGCTCACCGCCGCCATCTGCACCGCCCTGCGCCGGCGCGGCGTCGACTGCCGGGCGATCAAGGCGGTGGCGACGGGCGTCCCGCCCGGAGCCGAGGCGGAGGACGCGATCCTCCTCGGCCGAGCGACGGGTATAGCGCCGTCCGAGGCCGTGCTCGCGATCTTCACCCTGCCCCGCTCGCCCCGCGCCGCCGCGGCCGCCGAGGGCCGCGAGCTGGAGACGGAGGCCCTCGCCCGGTCCCTGGAGGCGGCGGCGGCAGGGTGCGACCTCCTCCTGGTCGAGGGGGTGGGTGGGCTGCTGGTCCCACTCGCGCCCCGGTGGACGGTGCGGGATCTGCTCCGCCGCCTCGACGCCGGCGTGGTGGTGGCGGCGCCCGCCGGGCTCGGCACGATCAACCACACCGCCCTCACGGTGGAGGCGGCGCGCGGGGCTGGGCTCCGCGTCGTCGGCGTGGCGCTGGTCGACGCAGCGGGCGACGATCCCGCCTTCGTCGCCGAGAACGCCGCACAGATCGCCGAGCAGTGCGGGGTGCCCGTGCTCGGCGTGCTCGCCCATCTGGACGACCCCGCCGACCTCGACGCGCTGGCGGAGGCCGCCGGGACGCTCGACCTCTCGGCCCTCACCGTGCCCGAACCGGACGCGACCGCGACGGTGGTCGCCGCCGACCGGCGCCACGTCTGGCACCCCTTCACCCAGACCAGCGACTGGCGGGACGAGGACCTCCTGGTCATCCGCTCCGGGGAGGGCTGCTGGCTGCGCGACGAGAGCGGTCGTCGCTACCTCGACGGGATCAGCAGCCTCTGGTGCACGGTCCACGGCCACGCCCACCCAACCCTGGACCGCGCCGCCCGCGAGCAGCTGGGCCGGATCGCGCACAGCACCTTCCTGGGTCAGACCCACGCTCCGGGAGCCCTGCTCGCCGAGGAGCTCTCGGGTGTCGCGCCTCCCGGCCTCAGCCGGGTCTTCTATTGCGAGGCCGGCGCCGCCGCGGTCGAGGCCGCGCTCCGGATCGCCCTGCTGGCGCAGCGCCACGCCGGTCATCCCGGGCGCACCCAATTCGTCGCCCTGGCGGAGGCGTACCACGGTGACACGGCGGGGGCGGTGAGCGTGGGCCGGAGCGAGCCCTTCCACACCGGGCTCGACCCCATCCTCTTCCCGGCCCGGACCGTGCCCAGCCCGCATCTCGACGAGGCGGCCTCACTCCGGGCGCTCTCCGACCTGCTCGAGCGCGAGGGCGATCGGGTGGCCGCCCTGATCGTCGAGCCGCGGGTCCAGGCCGCGGCGGGGATGCTCACCCACTCGGACGGCTGGCTGGTGCACGCCGCGGCCCTGGCCCGGCGGCACGGCGCTCTCCTCATCGCCGACGAGGTGGCGACCGGGTTCGGCAGGACGGGCGATCTCTTCGCCTCGGCCGGTGCCGGCGTGGCGCCCGACATCCTCTGCCTCGGCAAGGGGCTGACCGGCGGCTATCTCCCACTCTCCGCGGTGCTCACCACCGAGGAGCTCTTCGACCGCTTCACCGCCCCCCACGCCGAGCACCGCACCCTGTACTACGGCCACACCTACACCGGCAACCCGGTGGCCTGCGCGGTGGCGCGCGCCTCACTGCGGCTCTTCGAGGAGGAGGACACCCTGGGATCCGCGCGGCGGTTGGCGGCCACGCTGGGCCGCCTGCTCGCCGGTCGGGTGGCCTCGCTGCCGGGCGTGTTCGAGATCCGGACGAGCGGGGTGATGACGGGGATCGAGCTCCGGGAAGGGGAGACACCGCTCGACCCGGCGCTGCGGACCGGGCGCCGGGTGATCCTGGCGGCGCGCCGCCACGGGGTCGTGGTCCGGCCCCTCGGCGACACCGTGGTCCTCAACCCGCCCCTCACCATGACCGACGCGGAGGCCGAGATCCTGGTCTCGGCGGTGGGGGAGGCGATCGAGGAGGTGACCGGCGGCCCTGGGTGACAGGAGGGATGGCGGTGAGGGGTGGGGCCAGGTGGCCCGGGCGACGTAGGGCCTATTGGCCGTAACGGCGATGGCAGAAGCGCGAGCGCCGAAACCGGTACGGCTTCACAGAGCTTCCACCCCGACGTCATCTCCGGGGCCCTCCACGTCCATAGGATCGGTGGAAGGACGGGTCACTGAGGGCGGAGAGCGGCTGGGCTCGACGTCGGGTGGCCGGAGGTGTGCCCTTGTCAGGTCGGGTCGCGGCCGCGGATCGGTACCTCCCGGCGCGCCTGCTCAGCACCGCGCTGGCTCACGCCCGGCGAGCGGCCCGATCCCTCTCGCGGCCGGGTGAGGCGGCTCGCTCCTGGGAGACGCTGGCCGAGGCCATGGGCGCGCTCGGGCAGGGCTTGGTGGCCCTGGAACGCGGTCGACCGGTGAAGATCAACGCCGCCTGGACCGCGATCACCGGATACGAGGCCGACGAGATGATCGCCATGGAATCGCTCGCTCCGCTGATGGCGCCGGAGGAGCGGGAGGCGGGCGTGGCGCGCCTGGCGGCTGCCGCCGACACCGCCGGCGGGCGGAGATTCCCTCTGCGCCTGGTCGCCAGGGACGGACGCCCACTCTCCGTCGAGATCGCGGCCCGGACGGTGAGGTCGAGGAGGGGCCCCCAGGTGCTCCTCGTGGTCCGCGACGTGACCGCCAGGCGGCTCTCGGACGAGCTGCGGGCCATGCAGGTGGCGATCGCCCGCATCCTCAACAGCTCCCCGACCTTCGAGGCGGGGGCACCGCGCATCCTCGAGACCGTCGCGCGGTCACTCGGCATGTGGGGCGCAGAGGCGTGGCTGCTCGACCGCGACCGCGGCACGCTCGCCCGGCGAGCCGCCTGGTGGGCCCCGGCGGCGGAGCTGAACGGCTTCGACCGGAAGTGGTGGGACCTCGAGCCGAGACTGGGTGGAGACCTGCCCGGGCGAGTCCGGGCGGCCGCCGCGCCCGTGATCATTCCCGACCTTGCGGCCGACCCGGTCTTCGGCGACACGCCGGGAGCCCGGAGCCTCGGCGCCGGGGCGGGGTTCCCCATCCTGGCCGATGACTCCGTGGTCGGTGTCATCGACGTCTTGGGCCCCGGAGCGGCCCGGCTGCGGCCCGCGGCCGTCGAGGTGATGATCGACTTCGGCCGCCAGCTCGGGCACGTCCTGGAGCGGCGGCGGACCGAGGCGGCGCTGCGGGAGAGCATGGCTCGGCTGGCTGAGGTCGCCGCCAGCGATCCCCTGACCGGCCTGCGCAACCGGCGTGAGTTCGACCGGCTGCTGGCGACCATCCCCCGTCAGCGTTTCGCCATCTGCGCCGTCGACGTCGACGGTCTCAAGCACGTCAACGACGAGTATGGCCACGAGGCGGGCGACGCGATGCTGCGGGCGGTCGGCGAGACCCTGAGCGCCTGCCTCCGTGGATGGGACGTGGTGGCGCGCATCGGCGGGGACGAGTTTGCCGCGCTCATGGTCGGCACCGGCCCCGACGAGACCGCCGCCGCCACGGAGCGGATGCGGCGGGCCGTGCACTCCATCTCGGTCCCGCACGGGCAGGCGCGGATCAGCATCGGGTGGGCGGTGGGCGAAGCCGGCGCCGACCCTCGCGGGGTGGCGCGACTCGCCGACTCCCACCTCTACCGGGCCAAGGAGGCAGGCCGTGACCGAGTCTCGGGAGGCGCCGTCGACCTCGTGCCCGGGCCCTCGCGGCGCTCGGAGTGGGCCGGCCGCGTCGACCGGGCCATCCTTCACCGCGATCTGCGCATCGTCTACCAGCCCATCTGCCGGCTGGACGACGGCAGCGTCATCGGCCACGAGGCCCTCGCCCGTCCGCCGGAGATGCGGGCCGGCGAGAGCGTAGAGGACCTCTTCGCGGAGGCCCAGCGGAGTGGACGGATACGCGACCTGGATTGGCTCTGCCGGAGGCTCGCCATAGCCGGCGCCCCCTGGGGCCTGCAGCCGCGCTGGTCGCTCTTCCTCAACGTCAGCGCCCTGACCCTGCTGGA
>JBEKAP010000210.1:0-3969 GCA_050015875.1 Candidatus Dormibacteria bacterium
CCCGGTCGCCGCGCTCAGGGCCCAGTAGGAGGGAGCGCCGGGACCGCCGGGGTCGCCAGGTGGGCGCAGGGATCAGGCCGGGGGCTGGCCCGGCGCCGGCTGCGGCGCCACAGCGACGTTGACGCCCACCCAGGCGAGCAGCCGTCCCTCGGTCCAGTACTCGGCCCGGTAGCGGCCGGGGTCGCCGAACATCGGGGCCATGTGGGTGACGGTGCTGATCAGCACCTCGCCCTGGTCGGGCGGGATCGTCTGCGCAGCCTGGAACTTGAGGGTCGCCGGGGGCATCACCAGCTTGCCGTCGGCGTCCAGCAGGCGCAGCTCGACGGTGTGAACGCTGTGCGAGTCGGCGGTGGTGAAGCGGAAGCCGCCCACCACGTCGAAGGTCACCCGGCCGGGGATGGAGGGGAGGCCCAGGGTGTTGATCCCGCCGCCCAGGACGTAGAGCTTGCCGTCGGGGGGCACCGAGGCGTGGTCGGCGAGGAAGGCGAAGGCCATGTCCATGGGCACGAACTCTCGCACGGGGGCCACCCCCTCCGCCGGACCTGCAGCCCGCCTCCCGCGGCCGCGGGGCCCCGACGGACATCGGGGATTGCTGCTACGGTGAGACGGAGGACGCGAGGAGCCGAAGCGGCAGGTTGGGAGGCGGAGAGATGGGCTACATCAGAGGCGTCATCCACGGAGCGGTCGCGGGCACGCTGATCGGGCTGTGCATCGCACCGCAGCCGGGCGACCGCACCCGGGCCCAGCTCCGCGCCTTCGCCCGGGCGGCGAGAGGCGGCGTCGACACCGCACAGAGGACCGTCAGGCACGTCGCCCCGGTGATGGGAGGGGCAGCGTCGCTGGCCCGCGAGCAGCTCGAGCGTCGGCGCCACCCCGAGGAGCCGGAGGGAGCCCTCCGGTCGACCACCGAGAACGGCCACAGGTAGCCGCGCGACCGGCCGACGCGGCCAGGGGCGGCCCCGACCGCCACACGGCTACGGGGAGCGGCGCCCAGGCCGCTCAGATCAAGGAAGCGAGCAGCGCAGGCAGGGAGTGCGCTTGAAGTGCACGACCGACCGAGCAGCGGACTTGACGCCGAGCTGGGCGGAGATGGGCGCCGCTCCGGCGCCGCTCAGGCGGGCCGGATGATGCTTGCCGGCCCCTCATCCTCGACCGTGCCCAGGGCGGCGAGGACGGCGAAGACGCCCACCACCAGGTCGAAGATGTTGATCGCGAGGGTGAAGTGCAGGTCGAGGATCGACCGGCTGCCCCGATTGGTGTCGACGTAGAGGAAGCCGACCACCGCGAGGATCAGCAGGAGCAGGCCGGCGGACCCGGTGACGATCCGGCCGACCCGGCGACTCGCCAGGAAGCCGACGTAGGCGAAGGCGGCGAGCAGGACCAGATCCACCGCGTCCCGGACGTAGGTCAGATGGAGCTCCATCCCGGCGACGTTGCCGACGGCCTGGCCGTGGGCCACCTGGACGGCGTTGCCCACGAAGAAGCCGCCGATGGTCACGATCAGGAAGACCACCGTGCAGATCTGCGCGTAGAAGCGAGCCATGAGCGGGCGAATGATACCGAGCCGCCGGGTGCGGTCGCCGCGACAGCCCAGGGGGACCGGATGGGCGGCCACCCACCGATCCGGGTCAGGTGGAGTCGATGCGGGCCACCACGGCGGTGACGTTGTCCGTGGCTCCGGCGGCCAGGGCGGCGGCGACCAGGCGTTGCGAGCCCTCGACCGGGCCCACATCGCCCCCGGCCAGGCCGGCGATCTGGCCGTCGGTGAGCGGCTCCCAGAGCCCGTCGGTGCAGAGCACGACCACGTCGCCGGAGATCAGCTCCATCCCGCTCACATCAGGCTGGACCGGATCCCCGAGCAGCGCCCGGGTCACGTAGTTGCGCCGGGGATCGTGGCGCGCCGTCTCCGGGTCCAGGGTCCCGGCCCGCACGCGCTCCCCGGTCAGGCTGTGGTCGGAGGTGAGCTGGGCCGCCTCGCCGTCCCGGACCAGGTAGGCCCGGCTGTCGCCGGCATGGGCGAGGGTCAGCCGCCCCTCCTCGATCACGGCGGCCACCATGGTGGTTCCCGGGTTGCCCCCGAGCTGGAGGCGCACCCCGGCGACCGCGGCGTTGGCCACGGCGAGCGCCTCGCGCAGCTGCTCCTCACCGCCCGGCGCCGCCAGCCGATCGGCGGCGCCGCTGACCGCGGCCTCAGCCGCCTCGCGCCCCCCGCTGTGGCCGCCCATCCCGTCCGCCAGGAGCAGCCCGAGGCCGGCGCTTCCGTGGGGGACGAGCCGGAAGCAGTCCTGGTTCTCGGCCCGCACCGGGCCGCGGTCGGTGGCACCGGCTCCGATCAGGCTCCAGGCGCCGGCCTGGACAGCGACCTCGCCACCCGTGTCCGTCACGGCGCGAGTGGCGCGTTGATGTCTGCCGGTCGTGTCACGACCTCATTGTGGCGTGAAACCTTCGGACCGCATGCGCGCGGGCTGAGGCACAATTGCTCAGGTGCCAGCTGAACGCGCGCGAGCTCACAGCCCGGCGACCACGAGATCCGGGGTGGCGAGTGCCACGGGGGCGGACCCGGACCAACCGACCCTGGATGTCGTGGTCGGTCATGCCGCGCCCATGCACGCCGAGCTTCCCGGGTCTGCCGCACCCGCGCCGCCGCCCGCCACATCGACCGCCGAACCTCACCCCACCTCCCCCACGTTCGAGATGACCCCCCTCACCCCCACCCCCGCCCCCTCGCCCGACGCATTCGACGTCAGCGAGGTCCTCATCAACCGTGAGCTCTCCTGGCTCGACTTCAACGCCCGGGTGCTCGCCCAGGCCGAGGACGAGAGCCTCCCGCTGCTGGAGCGGGCGCGCTTCCTCGCCATCGCGAGCCGGGCGCTGGACGAGTTCTTCCAGGTCCGGGTCGGCGGCCTCAAGCAGCTGGCGGCGGGGCTGGAGAGCGCCGCCTCCGACCCCCAGGGACCACAGGCCCAGGTCCGGGCGATCCGGCTCAAGGTGGTCGAGCTGTACGCCCACCAGGCGCGCGCCTTCCTCCACGAGCTGGTGCCCCAGCTCGACAGCCACGGCATCCGTTTCAGTGACTGGTCGAGCCTGGACGACGACGACAAGGCGTACCTCGACAAGGTCTTCGAGGATCGGATCTTCCCGGTGCTGACCCCGCTCGCGGTCGACCCCGGTCACCCCTTCCCCTACATCTCGAGCCTCTCCCTCAACCTGATGGTGGTGGTGGTCGATCCGGCGAGCCACGAGCAGCGGATCGCCCGGATCAAGGTGCCGCCATTGCTCAGCCGGTTCGTGGTGCTCCCCGACGGCGAGCGATTCGTTCCCATCGAGCAGGTCATCGCCGCCCACCTCCACCCTCTCTTCGAGGGCATGCGGGTGGTGACCCACCACGTCTTCCGGCTCACCCGCAACGCCGACTACACCATCGACAGCGACGAGGCCGACGACCTGGTCGAGGCGGTCCGCGCCATCCTCAAGGAGCGGCGCCGCTCACCGCTCGTCGTCCGCCTCGAGGTCGGCAGCGACATGCCCCCCGACATGGTCGACCTGCTCGCCCGCGAGCTGGAGATCCAGCACCAGGACGTCTACACGGTCTCGGCGCCGCTCGACCTGGGCGGCCTCTTCGACGTCTGCAAGCTGGACCGCCCCGACCTCAAGTTCCGCTCCTGGGTGCCGGTGACCCCGCCTCGCTTCGCCCACGACCTGGGGGCGACCGAGGGCGACCTCTTCCGGGTGCTGCACGAGGATCAGCTCCTGGTCCACCACCCCTACGACAGCTTCGAGCACACCGTCGAGGCTTTCATCGCGCAGGCCGCCGAGGACCCCGCGGTGCTCGCCATCAAGCAGACCCTCTACCGGACCTCGGGGCCGGTCAGCCCCATCATCCGCTCGCTCACCCGCGCGGCCGAGGCCGGCAAGCAGGTGGTGGCGATGGTCGAGCTCACCGCCCGCTTCGACGAGCAGAACAACATC
>JBEKAP010000211.1:0-3954 GCA_050015875.1 Candidatus Dormibacteria bacterium
CCTCGTCTGGGTGCCATCGCCGTTGATCGTGGGCACCTCGCCGCGGAGCATCCGCTCAGTGAAGATGGCCACCACGCCGGCCTCGCTGTGGGGGTCCTGGCGGGGCCCGTAGACGTTGCTGTAGCGCAGCGCCACGAAATCGATGCCGTAGACCTGGCTGTAGACATTGCCGTACAGCTCCGCGGCCGCCTTGGCCGCCCCGTAGTTGGACGCAGGGCGCTGGGGGTGGCTCTCCGGGGTCGGGATCGTCTCGGTGTCGCCGTAGATGGCGCCTCCGCTGCTCGCGAAGACGAGCCGGGGGACCCCTGCCGAAACACAGGCCTCGAGGAGGTTGACAGTGCCCAGAACATTGACCCTGGTGTCGAGCAGGGGATCGGCCAGCGAGCGCCGCACATCGATCTGGGCCGCCTCATGGAACACGACCTCGGGCCGGCTCTCGGCGAGGATGCCGCCCAGATCGTCGTTGACGTCGGCCTGGACGAAGCGGGCTCCGGCCGGCACCTGCGAGCGCCGACCCCTGGAGAGGTCGTCGATGACGGTGACCTCGTGGCCAGCCCTGAGCAGGGCTTCGGAGAGGTGCGAGCCGATGAAGCCCGCCCCACCGGTGACCAGCGCTCTCACACCGCCGACCGCGTCGCGGGAACGCCGTCATCCCGGCAGGCCGGGACGGCAGCCTCTCCCCGTGCCGCGGTTCCAGCCTGGCGGGACATGAGGAAGTTGACCACGGCGAAGACGAGGAACCCGACGATGAGCAGGCTCGCGTAGCTGATGCTGCCGTCGAGGAGGGCGATCGACACCGCCCCGGTCTTGCTGATGCCGGCCACGATGATCAGGGCCGTCGAGACGCCGAACTGGACCAGACCCACGCCACCTGGGGTGAAGGGGACGGTGGTCAGCAGGGCGGCCACGAGGGCGACCAGGACGAACTGCGACGGCCCGACCTGGCTGCTGAAGGCAAGGGCGGCGATCACCAGCCCGAGGCGGCCTGACTCGCACATCCAGACCGCCACGGTCAGCACGAGCAGGGTCGGCCACCGCCGCAGTGAGCTGACGGCGCCCGTGCGGAAGGACTCGTAGCGACGGAAGATCGGGTCGGGGAGCAGTCGGAGCAGCCGCGTGCCACGCCCGGCCCGCATCACCACGATCACCCCGATGCCGGCCGCGCAGAGAAGCGCTCCGAAGATGACGTAGGGGACGAGGGCCCCCGAGTCCTTCTTGTGGAAGACATAGGCGCCGGATGCCAGCAGCAGCAGCATCAGCACGCAGAGGTCGAGCAGGCGCTCGCTGACCACGGTGCCGAGTGCCTTGGCCCCCGGGATGTGCTCCCTGACCCGGCCCAGGTAGGCGCGGTAGACGTCGCCCATCTTCGCCGGGACCACACAGTTCACGAAGAACGACGCGACGATGAGCGGGGTCAGCCGGCGCGCCTTGCGCACCTCCCCGGAGTTGGCGAGGAGCACCTGCCAGCGGAGACCGCGGGCGACGAACGAGAGGTAGTAGACGAGGACGGCGAGGAGGTAGAGGGAGGGGTTGGCGGAGCGGATCTTCTCCCAGGCCTCCCCCCAGGGGATGTCCGCGCGCCATACGACCACTCCCACGATGAGGATCGCGGCCGCGATCGAGATCAGGGTTCGCTTGGTCAGGAAGCGGCCAGCAAGGGCCGGAGCCGCCTCGGCTCCTGGCTCGTCGGCCGCAGGCGTGGCTCCGCTCACGGTGGCACGCACCCTACCACGACATCCCTGACGGGCTGGTTACGCCGCTGCGGCAGGATCGCTCCGGGGGGAGATCAGGGCCGGACGCGGCTGATCAGTGGGTGCTCGTGAGCTGGTGTCGGGGTCGTCCCACCCGCGTCCCGCTCCGCCAGGATGCGTGCCATCTGGTTGATGTGCCCCTCCGCTCCCGAACGGGCCGCCACCGGCCGGCTGTCCCACTGGCGCAGTTTGAAGACGCCCTTGAGGGAGGAGTAGGGGATGCCCAGGGTGCGCAATTCGGGAGCCCCGGGCTCGACCGCCTTCCAGAGGCCGCCGAAACGTCCCAGGATGGAGTCGGGGGCGACCGAGGCGCGCAGCACCTGGCCGTCGAGGAAGTGGAAGGCGGCGCGATCCCAGCCCGTCAGATCGTCGGGGGCCGGCACGGGCTGTCCGACCACGAGCTGACGGATCGCGGTGAGTGGGAAGAGAGCCCGCTCGTTGTTGGGGTCTGCGCCGCGGACCTCCGCCTCGAGCAGCGGCCGGTCGAAGCTCAGGTCTCCGACCTCGGCGTGGACGATCTCACCATCCAGGAAGCTGATCAGCACGAGTGGCACGCATGGAGCCTATCAGGCGCGTCGCGGCTTCGCATCCGGCCGGGAACGGGAGAGACCCCCGAGAGCTCTGCTCCCGGGGGTCTCAAATGCTGGGATCAGATCCCTCAGGGTGCCGGCGGTGCAGCCGGTGCCGCGGGGGCCGCCACCGGGGCGACGCGCTTCACGGCACGCTTCACGGTGCGCTTGGCGACGGTGCGCTTGGCGGCCGGCGCCCGCTTGGCCGCCGGTGCCCGCTTGGCGACGGTGCGCTTGGCCGCCGGTGCCCGCTTGGCGACGGTGCGCTTGGCCGCCGGTGCCCGCTTGGCCGCCGGTGCCCGCTTGGCGACGGTGCGCTTGGCCGCCGGTGCGCGCTTGGCGGCCGGTGCCCGCTTGGCCGCCGGTGCCCGCTTGGCAACGGTGCGCTTGGCAACGGTGCGCTTGGCAGCCGGTGCCCGCTTGGCGACGCGCTTCGCCGCCGGCTTGGCTGCTGCCGCCCGCTTGGCGACACGCTTCACCGCACGCTTGGCCGGCGCGCGCTTCGCGGTGCCGCCGCGGACAGCCGAGGCGACTTGTCCAATCGCCTTGCGCAACTCGGCATCGATCTTCTCGACCGACTTCTCGAGACCTGCGAGGCGCTTCTCCAACTCGCTGACGGGCAGTGCCTTGACGAGACCCTGTACCGCCTTGAGGAGATCTCCGCCGGCGCCGCTGCGCGGCGCTGCGGTGCGTGCCCGACGAACCGTGGCTTTGACGGCTCGCTTCGCGGTGCCGCCTTTGCTTCGTCTGGTCCTGGCCATATGCTGAAAGCCTCCGTTGGTTGTGACAGCCAGCGGGTCTGCCGGCTGCCAGTCCTGCGTTTTGGACAGGGAGCGGATAATCGCCCCCGTCAGGATCGTCACATAGCATGCAGCCTACATACACGGATGTCAACGTGTCAGGGCGATCGTTACCCGCGCGAAGATCCTCTCCAGTGCTTTCCAGCGGCGCAGTTCGTCGTTTTCAGCGACGTCGACGATGCGATGACAGGCGTGATCGAAGTGTCTCGCGTGCGCGTGGAGTGGGCTGGCGAGCGGGGCTTGTCGCCCAGCGAAGCGCGCGTGCAGACCGGCGATTGTCGGTGCGGACGATCTCGGCGCGCCGCTCCACGCCGCATCCAACGCAGACCTCGCGCGACCGTCAGGCGGCCTCTCCGGTCAATCGATTCGCCGGTACCAGAGCGACGTGGGCCGCAGTCCCGAGCGGTCAGGGCGCATGGCATAGTCGGGGATCACCCCCACCTTGACCCATCCCATGTGGGCATAGAGGTGCTCGGCGTCGCTGCCCGTCTCCGTGTCGAGGATCAGCAGCGTCCGCCCCAGGGCCCGGGCCTCGATCTCCAGCTGCTTCATGAGGCGCGCGCCCACGCCCAGCCGCCGCGCGGAGCGATGAACCAGCATCTTCTGCACCTCGGCACGGTGCGTGGCGTTGGACTGCCAGGAGGGCACCAGCTGGACGCAGCCGACCAGCCGCTCGTCGAGGAAGGCGGCGAGCACGACCCGGCGACCCAGGTCCATCTCGTTGAGCTCGCCGGCGAACCAGTCTCGGGCCTCGTAGTGGGCGAGCGGAGCGTCGAAGCTCACCGACGCTCCTCCCTCCACAGAGTCGACCAGCAGGTCTGCGAGGTCGTAGAT
>JBEKAP010000212.1:0-3935 GCA_050015875.1 Candidatus Dormibacteria bacterium
GGGGACCACCCGCGTGTACTGGTTCTCGACCTCGGAGCGGCCGTCGCGGAGCTGGCGGAGGAGCATCTGGATGGCCTGGAGGATGTCGAGCGGCTCGAAGCCCGCGACCACGAAGGGCCGCCCATGCTTGTCGGAGATGAACCGGTAGGGCTCGCACCCGATCACGGTGGACACATGCCCGGGGCCGATGAAACCGTCGATGTGGATGTCCGGCGAGGCGAGGATGGCCTCCAGCGCCGGGATGATGGCGACGTGGTTGCAGAAGACGGAGAAGTTCTCCAGGCCCTCGGCGGCGGCGCGGAGCACGGTCATCGCGGTCGAGGGCGTGGTGGTCTCGAAGCCGATCGCCATGAACACCACGCGCCGATCCGGGTGGTCGCGGGCGATCCTCAGCGAGTCGAGCGGTGAGTACACCATCTGGATGTCGGCGCCACGCGCCTTGGCGTCCAGGAAGGAGCCGCGCGCACCCGGGACCCGCAGCAGATCACCGAAAGACGTCATGATCACGCCCGGCTGCTCGGCGATCCAGATCGCGTCGTCGACCCGCCCCATGGGGATCACGCACACCGGGCAGCCCGGCCCGTGCACGAGCTGCACCTCCTCGGGGAGGTAGTCCTCGATGCCGTGCTTGTAGATGGTGTGGGTGTGCCCGCCGCAGATCTCCATGAGGCCGTATCGGCGTCCTGTTTCGACGAGGGTCGCGATGCTCGCCGCCAGCGCCTGTGCCTTCTCGCGGTCGCGGTACTCGTCGACGAAGCGCATCCCCTGCGGGCCCATCAGTCGATGTGCGACGAGGCGAGCGCCTGCAGCTCGTCGCGGTAGGCCTGGCCCATCTCCTCCAGGTGGGAGAGGGTCAGCTGCGCCTCCTCCTCGTCGATCTTGGCGAGCGCGAAGCCCACGTGGATGAGCACCCAGTCACCGGGACCGACGCCGTCCTCCTCGATCAGCATCACGTTGACCGGGCGGCGGGCGCCGCCGACGTCGACGGTCGCCATGCCGGGCCGCTCGGCGTCGAGGCCGACCACCTCGCCGGGGATGCCCAGGCACATGGCTAGACCGTCCTGACCACGGCGATGGCCTCGCCGGCGTGCACCAGCACGGTGTCGCCCGGCAGGGCGTCGACGAGGGCCACGCTGATCAGCTCGGGCGACGCTCCGGTGTCCACCAGGGCGGTGCCCAGGTCACCCAGCTGGACGATCCGGCGCGGGACCGCCTGGTCGGAGCAGGTGATGCAGACGTCGTGGTGGCACGCCGCCGCCGGCGGCTCGCTGACGGCGCTGCCGATCTGGGTCACTCGGTCCATGACCACATGCTACGGTCCGCGACCCCCTCTCCGGCAGAGCCGAAGGACCCACGGTCGCGAGGACCGGCCCCGCTAAGCCTCCCCGAGGTGCAGGAGCTCGGCGGGGTGCTCGCCGCTTCCAGGAGGTGCGGGTGGCTGCCCGGCGGTGCTGAAGGGGAGGTGCGCGCGCACCGAGAAGCCCTCTCCACGCAGGCGGCGCTGCAGATCCACCCGGACGCCGAGCAGCATCTCGAACTCAAACTGATCCGGCGTCCACCCCGCGCTCTGGGCCAGGGCGGCGATGCGGAGCAGGAGCGCTCCGTCATGGGTGGCGAAGACGGGCCGCACTCCCGCCTCCCGCGCCGCGGGCGCCAGCATCCGGGTGGCCAGGGCGAGATAGGCCGCCCTCACCGCACGCCCGCCCTGGTGGTCGTGCTCGGGGCCCAGCGGGAACGCTCCCTTGACGAGGCGTACGGCGGTCGGCATCTGGAGGAGCTGGCTCAGGTCGTCTGCTGTCCGCCGCAGCCTCGCCTGCACGGTGATGCCGGTCGGCAGGCCCAGGGCGAGCAGCTCGCGGTGGAGGCGGAGGGTCGGTTCGACGAGCCTGAGGTCCTCCATGTCCAGCATCACCAGGTTCACGCGACCCGCCGGCTGATCGCCCGCCGAGCGGGCGATCCGCTCGATGTTGCGGCGGCATCCGTCGGGGTCGGAGAGGAGCCCGATGGCGGTCGGATCGATGGAGAGATGGGCGGGGAGACCGGCTGAGCCCAGCAGGTGGCAGGCCTCGATCGTGGTGGAGACGGTGCGTTCGACCAGCTGGGGGTCGCTGACGTACTCACCCAGGAAGAAGAGCTCGGCATCGATCCCCTGACTGTCATGCAGCCACCGAGCTGCCGCGACCGCCGCCTCGGCCCCGGCCGGGACCCTGCCGGCGAGCTCCTCGTCGAAGCTCACCTCCTGGATGCGCTCGTAGATCCGGTGGATGTCCCCGTCGGCAAGCTCACCGTCGAGGCAGGGCAGGACCTCGGCCTCCACCGACTGCAGGTGGCGTCGCAGGAGGCGGACCAGGGTCGTGATGTGCCGCCGGCAGCCCACGTTGTCGTGCACCCCGCCGCGGAGGCGGGCGTGGTCGTGCAGAACCCGGGCCACCTGGCGCTCCAGCTCCTCGCAGTTGTCCTCGAGGCGGCCCACCAGCTGCGGGTCCATCCCGGCGAGACGTGCCGCCTCGGGATAGAGGACCGTCCGCTCCGCCCGCAGATGGGGCAGCACCACGTCCTGGAGGTAGTCGGAGACCCGCGCGAATGCAGCCAGCCTGCCTTCAGGGTTGCCCCGCTCGCGCAGCCGATCGTCGAGCTGCGAAACCAGCGCGACGCCGCTGCGGAGCCGGTCATGGAGGTGACGGAGGTTGTCGGTGGGGAGCATGTCGGGGGCCGGCCTCACCATCGCAGTGTCCGGCCCGAAACACCAGGGTCGAAGCGCACTCGCCCGGATGGGATCTCCGCCGTTTCACGCGCGGTCCTCCGACTCACGTGATCGTCTCCCACGAGGCGATGCCTCCCTGGTCGAGGGTGACGATCTCGTCGACCTGGCCGGCGACCGCGGGCTCGTGGGTCACGACCAAGACCGACCGCGACCCGGCCGATTCGAGCATCGCGGTGAGCGCGTCCGCCGATGTCCAGGGGTCGAGGTGACCGGTGGGCTCGTCCAGGAGCAGAAGCTCGGCGCTCGAGAGGATCGCCCGAGCCATGCCGACGCGCTGGCGCTCACCGGCGCTCAGGTCCCGTCCCCCGGCACCGAGCACCGTCCCCAGACCGTCGGGCAGGGAGTGGTACCAGGCGCTCAGACCGACCTGCTCGAGGGCGCCGGCACACTCGTCGTCGGTCGCCTCCGGTCGGGCGAGGCGCAGGTTGTCGGCCAGGGTCGCTGCGAAGAGGTGGGTCTCCTCGGCCAGCCAGCCCAGGTGGCGGGCCAGCCCCGCGCGGGTCATCAGGCGCACGTCGACGTCCCCGACGGTGGCTCTCCCGGAGGAGACCTCCAGGAAGTGGAGGAGGACGTGGAGCACGCTCGACTTGCCCGCCCCGCTCCGCCCCATCAGCGCGACTCGACGCCCCGGCGTCACGGTCAGCGAGACGTCGTGAAGGATGGGGGTGGGCCCGGGATACCCCGGAGCCATGACGCCGACCTTGTCGAGCGCCGCGCCGGTCCCCCGAGCGGTGGGGCTGGCGTCGTCCAGCGGCTCCCGGACCGGCGGCTCGAGGGCGCCGAGCTCGGCGAGCCGGGTCGCCGCCGCGTTCCCGGTTGCCCGTCCGGCGAGGGCGGCGGGGAGCAGCGCGGTCTGGTCCAATGCCGCGACGCAGACGAGGACCAGGACAGTCAGCATGATCCCCGAGAGGTGGCCGGCACGATGGAAGGCCAACCCCGCGAGGATGACTCCGACGAGCGCTGCGCCCGCCACCCAGGTGGCGAGCCCGCGGGCCAGCCCGGTGCCGAGCGCCTGCCGGAGTGCCGCCCTGCGGCCTCGGCGCCGGGCGGACTCGAGTCGCGCCGCGAGCAGGTCCCGGCGGCCGAAGGCGAGCAGCTCCGGCGCGGAGCGGACCGTCTCCACCACGTGAGCGGCCACCTCGGCGCGGATGGCGGCGGCCCTCCCCGCGGC
>JBEKAP010000213.1:0-3873 GCA_050015875.1 Candidatus Dormibacteria bacterium
GTCCCCTCCTCGCCTCGAGCTCACGACCGCCGGCAGGGCCACCACCCCGCCGGCGGTCGTCCCATATCCCGGCGGCCCCCACGTCCCGCAACCGATTC
Source organism: Candidatus Dormibacteria bacterium (assembly GCA_050015875.1). GTDB lineage: Bacteria > Chloroflexota > Dormibacteria > Aeolococcales > Aeolococcaceae > Changshengia. Next base: position 99 of record JBEKAP010000213.1, read on the forward strand.
GTTGCGCCCCGTTGCACGAGGCGCCGCCTGGCGGGGCCGACAATTGAACGGCCGGCTCGAACCGCCGTCGACGGCGTGCGGGAGCAGCAGGGGAATTCGCTAGTGGGCACTGTGAGGGTGACGCTCCCCGAGGAGCTTCACGACCTGGTCAGGGACGTCGTCGCGGATCTCGAGTCCGCGACCGACAGCCTTGACCTGGGCGGAGCCCGGCCCGCCAGGCAGGCCCCCCGGCGAGACCGCCGCCGGACCCCCCAGGCGACCATCCTCCGGCTGCCCGAAGCAGCGGCCGCAGCCCCAACGGTCCCGGCCGCGGCCGCGGTGCCCACGTTCACCGCCGCTCCGCGGCCGGCTCCGCCCCCGGCGGCCCCGCCGGCCTTCGAGAGCTCGGTCCCGGTTCCCCCCGCCGCCCCTCGCCGGCGCGCCTTCCTGGCACGGTTGGAGGTGGCCTCGACCGTTCCCGGGGTGGCCCTGCCGGCACGGACCCGCCGCCTCCAGGTGGCCTGCCGCCGCGCCTCGCCGCTGGACGCCACCAGGATCTCGCGGATGCTGCGGGTGGCGGTACCTGCGATCCCCGTGGCCCCCGCGACGCTCGCCTCGCCACCGGCGTGGTTGCTCGCCGCCATGGCACCGCCGATCTCGGCACCCCTCCCCGAGCAGCAGGCCGCAGCCCCGCAGGAAGCGACTGCCGTGATCCTGGCCGGGCGGACGGCGGCGGCCCCGATCGAGGCGGAGGGCCCACCGGCCGCGGTTGCCGCTCCGGCCGTGGCCTCCCCCGCTCCCGTCGTGGTCTCCCCCGCTCCCGTCAGCGTGCCGGCGACCCTCCCGGCAGCCACGCTCGAAGAGCGCCTTCCGGGCTGGCGGGACGCCGGCGGCCACGCCGTCAACCTCCTGATCGCGGCCGCACTCGGCCTGGTCGCGATCTTCTGCGCCATCGTGGTCGGCCTGGTGGTGACCGGGCACCACCTGGAGGAGGTGGTCACCGGAAGCATGCAGCCGACCATCCCGATCGGCTCGCTGGTCGTGACCGAAAGCCTGCCGGCGGGCCAGCTCCACGTCGGCAACATCCTGGTCTTCCCCGACCCCAACAACACCAAGCTCACCATCGTCCACCGCATCGTGTGGCTGAGTCACGACCAGAGCGGTGATGTGCTGGTCCGGACCAAGGGCGACTACAACGCCCTGCCCGACATGTGGACACTGAAGCGGGCCGCCAACGCGCAGGCCGACAAGGTCATCGAGATCCTCCCCGGGGCAGGGACCGCCGCCGGCTACCTTCAGACGGCCGGCTTTGCGGGCCTGGTGCTGCTGATCGCCGGAGTCATCGTCTACTACGGGGTCCGCAAGGTCCGAGAGATCCTCGATGAGGACGAGGTGGACGAGAGGGCGGTTGGCGCCACGGAGCCACTGACGTGAGCTTCGACACCCTCGGGATGATTCAGCGCGGCTGGCAGGACGGGGTTGCCACCGTGGCCCCGCACGTCCCCGGCCTCGCCGATCTGGTGGAGCAGCGGCTCGCCGAGGCCGTCCGCCTCGGGCGCCTCGACGAGGCGGGTCTCCTCTCCATCGTCGACGCCGCCACCCAGCTGGCCGCCGACATGGGCGCCGTCGACATCGCCCCGGCCCTCAGCAAGCGGTTGCGCCGCCATGTGTACGAGTACCTCCTCTCCCTCGATGCCGTGAACGGCTCGTCCGTGAACGGAGCCGCGGTGCAGGCAGCCGTCGGCGACGACCGCGGGACGATGAACGGAGCCGGGGGAGGTCCGGGGCTCGCCGAGTCGCGGCTGACCGAGGTGGGCACATCGATTCCCGAATCCAACGGGCACGGGGTTCACCGGTTTCCATCCCCCTACGCCGGAACGGAGACCACCCACCCCCTGGCCGAGCCGGAGTATCCGGAACCCGAGGCGGCGTACCCAGGACCCGAGCCGGCATACCCGCAGCCCCGGTCCCGGTACGACGAGCCCGAGCCCGCGTACGGCGAGCCCGAGGCCGCGTACGGCGAGCCGGAGGCCGCGTACGGCGAGCCGGAGGCCACGTACGGCGAGCCCGAGGTCGCGTACGGCGAGCCCGAGGTCGGGTACGGCGAACCCGAGGTCGAGTACGGCGAACCCGAGGCCGCGCACGCCGAACCCGAGGCCGCCCACGGCGAACCGGAGGCCGCGTACCGCGGACCCGCGGTCGCGTACGGCGAACCCGAATCCCGGTATCCCCTCCCGGATTCCCCGTACCCCCTTTCGGATTCCCCGTACCCCTTTGCGGCGTCCTCCTCCTCCCCCTCCGACGAGCCCTACGCGCCGCCGGATGAGGACGCCGGCACCAGCGCGGGCGAGGGCGGGCGGGCCTCCTCCCTGCCCCAGTTCAGCTTCCACATCGGCGATCCGGACGACCTGCACGCCCCTCGCAACTCCCAACAGGAACAGGGCGCGGTGGTCGAGGCGGTGGGACCCTCCGGTGCGTTCGACGCGCTTCCGGAAACCCCGAAGCCGGACCAGGCTGCCCCTGCCCGCCGTGCCTCCTTCGCCGACCCCTCGACCTGGCCCAAGCCGGTGACACCCACCCTGCGGGGGAGCCGTGACCCGCTCGCGGAGGGGTTGCGCGACGAGATGCTCTCGCCCGACGACCTCCCCGTCTCCTCCGCACCGGATGGAACCCGCTTCCAGGATGTGGGCCCGTGGCCCGCGGCTCCGGCTGCGGATCCACCTCACCGAAGCGGGCCACCCGACATGGCTCGCTGGTCGTCCCCGTGGCCGGCCCCCGAGACGCCGCCCAATGGACGGAATGACGCACAGGTCTCCCCCATGCCGTCGACGCCCGCCATCGCCGACTTCGAACCGGCGACCGGGCCCGCCCGTCACGACGGGCGCGAGGACTGGCGCGACGCGGCGACGGGATGGCTCCCAGCCAGCCCCTCAGCCGGCCCCTCAGCCGGCCCCGGAGCCGGACCCGGAGCCAGCCCCTCAGCCGGCCTCGGATCCGGCCCCGGAGCCAATGCCCCCGAGATATCGCCCAACTGGTCGGTGCGGCAGCAGGAGGCCGTGGAGCTGCACATGGCGCCAGCGCCGGGCGATGTCGCGCCCGCCCCACCGGCCAACGACGTGCCGGAGCGCGACCTGGTCGCCCTCCGCAAGAGTGTGGACGAGAGGCTCCGCAAGAAGCGATGCGACGACGTCGCCGCGGTGCTCCAGCAGGCCGCCCAGGAGCTCGGGGGTCAGGCGGTGGCGGAGCTCGCCCTGGACGCCGGCGATCGCTGCCGCAGCCTCGGCAAGCGCAATGCCGCGCTCAACTGCTATCTGGCCGCATCTCGCGCCGACCCGGTCTACGAGCCGCCCCTGGCACGCCTCGCCGACATCTGCATCGACGACCAGGACATCGACCTCGCGGTCTCGTACCTGGAACGCATCGCCCGTCTCACCCGGCTGCGTGGAGACAACCACGGCGCGCTGCGGATCTACCGCAAGATCGCGACCATCGCACCCTATCGGGACGACGTCCTCGAGATGCTGATGCGGGCCCAGACGACAGGTAGGATGGACCCGTGAGCGGCCTCGGGGGATGTGGAGAAGGCGCACCCATCTGTTACCGGACGGTGACATCCAGTTCGCCGGTCTCGTTCACACTCGGGCGACCGGCCCCAGCCGCACCAACCGTGTCCCGCCCCGCACCCGGCCCGGGTTGCTAGGGGCGCGGGTACTAGCAGAGGACAGCAAGTGGCGATCCCCTCCAACAAGCCTCAGAACCGGATCCTTCTCGTTGGCGGCATCATCTTCGCCCTGCT
>JBEKAP010000214.1:0-3871 GCA_050015875.1 Candidatus Dormibacteria bacterium
GTCCGCCAGAATCTGCGGGTTGCAACGGATGTGGTCGAGGAAGGTGCGACGCTCAGCGGCGCGTGGTAGAGGGAGGGGGGGGTCGCCCGCATCGCGACTGGCGGATGGCTGGGTTCGCTTAGCCGTTTCAGTTACGTCAGCAAGGGTTGGGGGGAGGAGCTTGAGAGCCACGGCCTCGTGGGTCAACTGCGAATGGCGAGTGCTTCCACCTCGGTTCGATCAGTCAGTCGGTGCGCGCGCGCCAGGCGTCGAGTAGATCACGCGCCTGGAAGTGAACGTAACGGTTAACCATGGCGAGGGTCGAGTGGCCAAGGGCGCGCTGGAGCACGAGACTGTCGACGCCGGCTGCGAGCGCTCGGGTGGCGAAGGTGTGCCGGAACTTGTGGGGGTGCACGTGGATACCGGTCTGGTCGCCCAGGCGTCGCAGCACGACCTTGATCCCATCGCGCGCCAGCGGAGGCCAGTCCCCGGTGACGGGGTCTCGGCGGCTGCCTAGGAAGAGGTGCCGATCCTTGGCATCCTGGGGGCGCCCGGTGCGCAGGTAGGCGGTGAGCCGCTTCGAGAACCGTAGGCGACCGGTATCGAGGGGGACGATCCGGTCCTTGGAGCGCTTGCCCTGGCGCACCCGCAGGTAGGTGCCGTCGGTGCCGGTCACGACGTCGTCCAGGGTGACGTTGGCCACCTCCGAGAGGCGCAGCCCGGTCCGGAGCATGAACTCCGCTAGGAATCGGTCGCGATCGGTGCGGGCGGCCTCAAGGATGCACAGCTCGTCGGCCTGACTGAAGGTCTCCGGCTCGTGCTGCGGCAGGCGCGGCGCGGCAACCTCGAGCGCCTCCGGCACGACCCCCCAGCCCTCCCGCTTGCAGAAACCCAGGAAGTTGCGCACGATCCGGTGGAAGGTGGCCGCTGTGTCGGGGGAGAGCCCGGCGTCCAGGAGCTCGGCCTGGAAGTCGCGGAGCGCCTGCGGGGTGACGTCGTCCACGGTCCGGATCGAGTAGTCGGCGACGAACTGCTGGGCTCTGCTCCCTAATAGATAGGTGCGGTAGTTCTCCAGGGTCGCGCGGCTGCAGTTGCGGGCGCGGGCGTCCCGGAGGAAGGCGTCGACCGCTGCGTTCCAGGCGGGGCCCATCGCCTGGGTTTCGACCAGTCGGGCGGGAGCGTAGTCGCCCTGACGACGGTGGGGCCGGACGGGTGCTTGAGGCATGGGGAGATGGTGGCAGGGTGACGCTAAAAGTTTAACAATGGGGTCGAATCTGCTTTGACACCCTCATTTGAGTGCGTCAGACGCCAACGTGCCGTCGTCTGACAACGCCCGCGAGGTGCACTCCGCGAGATCATTTGAACTCGCCTCGAGGAGCCTGGAGCGGGAGACGAGGCTCGAACTCGCGACCCCTACCTTGGCAAGGTAGTGCTCTACCACTGAGCTACTCCCGCGCGCGAGGGCCGAGTATACAGCGGGCCTGCGATCCCGCCACGCCCTGCCGGACCACGGGGCCGACCCTCCTGGCGATGCCCGGCGGCTGCCCGCGCCCGGCTCGGCGGGCGGGCGCGGAGTGGAGGGACCGCCCCGTGACGCTGGGTCAGGCGACGCCGGCCCGATCCCCGAGCTCGCGCAGCCGCTCGAAGGTGTAGATGCCGGTCGAGTGGCCGTCGCCCCACACGGTGTTGAGCCCGTAGGCGCCGACCAGGCCGATGTCGGCCAGCTCGTCCTCGCCGTCGGACAGCTCCGGCTGGGCGGCGAACCGACCCGGGGAGCCCATCTCGCCGGCGCAGACGGCGCAGGGGCAGGCCCGGCGCAGCACGGCGAACGGGATGCGCTGGGTGGCCCTGTCGCCCCACTCGATGAGGAGGGCGCGCCTGCCCTCATCGTAGTCGAAGCGGAGCGGTCGGGTGCGGTCGGGGGCGGGGATGGGCATCTGGGTCGGGATTCCGGGTGCGGGGGGCGGGTTCGGCGCCCTAGCGGAGCAGGTTCTGCAGCTTCATGGCGAGGGCCATGTCGCCGCGAACCTTGAGCTTGCCGGTCATGAAGGCCATGGTCGGATCGAGCTTGCCGGTGGCCAGCCCGACGAAGTCGCCCGACGACATCGAGATGGTCGTATTGGGGTTCTCGGGTGCGCCCGCGCCTGCGTCGCCCGCACCATCCGCGAGCACGATGTGATACGAGCCGCCGTCCTCGCCACTCAGGTCGAACTGGTACGCGGCCTTGGTGGTGCCGACCTTGGCCGGATCGGCGAGCCGGCGGTTCACCTCATCGAAGATCTCGTTGACGGTGGTCACGGATGGCATCCTCCTGACGTCGGACGGCTCTCGCTGCTCAGGCTGGCCCTTGTCTCAGAGTAGCGTCTCGATCTGCTCGGTTCTCGGCGCCCGCGCTCGCGTGGCACTCTCCGAGGGGTCGGGCTCATCGCTGGCGGGGTGCTCGACCAGGGCGATGACCCGGGTCGCCATGAAGCGGCCGGTGCGCACGGCCTGTCCGCCGCGGGTGACCTCGCTGACCTCGACGACGCCTCGGGCGGTGCTCACCTCGACCTTGCGGCCGGCGCGGGTGGCCACGATCTCGTAGGTCTGCGCCGACCCGCCGGTGTCGATGACGATCTCGACCCGGTCACCCTTCACATGCGCGATCGTACTCTGATCCCGCACCGACCGCCGCGCCAGGCCGCGATCGGGCGGATCGGGGCGGCCCCTCGTTCGTTCCGATCTGGGGCGACCGGCGGAGGACTACACTACCGCCCCGATGGAATGGTGGATTTTCTGGTCGATCGCGGCGGCCCTTCTGCTAGCGGGCGAGATTCACACGCAGGCGTTCTACCTGCTCTTCGGAGCGGTCGGTGCAACGGTCGCGGCCGTGCTCGGCGCCGTGGGCCTGGCAGTCTGGGTGCAGGTGCTGGTCGGGGTCGGCGCCGCGGTCGGCGGGGTCTTCGCGGTCCGGCCCCCGCTCAAGCGCGCCATGGAGGGGCGCATGAGCGCCCCGTACCGGTTCCCTGGGCTCGCCGGGGGGCTGGTCGGCGCCCGCGCGGTCACCGTCGACACCGTGGGCGATGAGCACCACCCCGGACATGCCCTGCTCGCCAACGAGCGCTGGCTGGCGATCACCGACGCCCCGGCGCCGCTCCCCACCGACACCCCGGTGGTGGTCGCCGCGGTGCGCGGCACGACCCTTCTCGTGCGCGCCAGCGGCGCGCCCCGTCTGCAATGAACCGGGTTCCGCTGACGATCCCGGCCAACATCTGAGGAGCTGTCCGGATGGAGTGGATCTACATCGTCTTCGGAGTCATCGTCCTGCTCGCGCTGCTCGGTATCGGAGCCGCCGTGAACCTGGTCCAGCAGGGTTTCAACGGCGTCGTCACCCGCTTCGGCCGGTACCACCGCGAGGTGGGCTCGGGAGTCTGCTTCATCTGGCCCTTCTTTGACCGCATCGTGCGGGTCGACATGCGCGAGACCCCCCGCACCGGGGACCGGCAGGACGTCATCACCCGAGACAACGTCGCGGTTGCCGTCAACGCCACCATCTTCAGCCAGGTGATCGACGCCAAGGCCGCGCTTTTCAACGTCTCCAACTACTTCATCGCCATCGACCAGCAGGCCCGCACCACCCTCCGCAACGCCTTCGGCAACGTCAGCCTGGACGAGGCGCTCTCCTCCCGCGAGCAGATCAATGCCGCGATGCAGCAGCAGATGGAGCAGGTCACCGACAAGTGGGGCATCCGGATCAACCGGATCGAGATCGTGGACATCAGCCCTCCCGGCCAGATCCTTCAGGCGATGGCCCTGCAGAAGCAGGCCGACCAGGAGAAGCGCGCCCGCATCCTCCAGTCCGAGGGCCAGCAGCAGCAGGCGATCAACATCGCCGAGGGCAACCGGCAGGCGG
>JBEKAP010000215.1:0-3870 GCA_050015875.1 Candidatus Dormibacteria bacterium
TCTCGCACCCGCGCTGCTCGTGTGCGAACATCACCGCGCCCGGGCGATGCCCGCGGAGCTGGGAGGTCTCACCGCCGTGCGCACCGCTCATTACGGGCTCACCGACCTCACCATGTACGAGCGCCGAGAGCAGGAGGAGCCGGCCCCATGAAGGAACGTGTCGCGCTCTATCCGGGAAGCTTCGACCCCATCACCCTCGGGCACATCGACATCCTGGAGCGCGCGACCGCGATCTTCGACCGGGTCATCGTCTCGGTGCTTCGCAATCCGGCCAAGCAGCCGCTCTTCACCGTCGAGGAGAGGCTGGAGCTGATCCGTGACGCCACCCTGCGGCTCGACGGCGAGGTCGGCGTGGACGCCTTCGACGGGCTGACCGTGGAGCATGCCCGGCAGGTCGGGGCGATCGCCATCGTGCGCGGGCTGCGGGCGCTCAGCGACTTCGAGACCGAGTTCCAGATGGCGCTCATGAACCGGCGCCTTGAGCCGGACGTCCACACCGTCTTCCTGATGACCTCGGCGCCCAACGTCTTCATGTCGTCCAACCTGGTGAAGGAGGTCTGCCGCCTGGGCGGCGACATCAGCGAGTTCGTCCCGCCGGCGATCGCCGAGGCTCTCCACCGGCGCCTCGGGAAGCCCGGATGAGCGGCGGCCCCCCGGACGAGCTCCCCCCCTCGACCATCGACCTGCTCGACGCGCTGGACGCCCTGCTGGCGGACGCCCGGCGGGTCCCCTTCAGCGGCAGCGTGGTGGTCAACGACGAGCAGCTGATGCAGCTGGTGGATCGGATCCGGCTCTCCATCCCCGGGGAGCTGGTGCGCGCCCAGGAGCTGCTCGACGAGCGCGAGCGGCTGCTCCAGGAGACCCGGGAGCATGCCGAGGGCGTGGTGGGGCGCGCCGAGGCCGCCGCCCGGGAGCTGGGCGAGCGGGTCGAGGCGCACGCCCGCGATCTGACCCGGCGGGCGGAGGAGGGGGCGGCGCAGCTCGGCGCGCGGGCCGACGCCGAGTCCCGGCGAAGGCTGGAGGAGGCGCAGGCTCAGGCCGAGCAGCTCGTCTCCGACCACGCGGTCCTGCGCGCCGCCCAGGAGCGGGCGGCACTGCTCCTCCGCGAGGCGGCGGAGGGCGCGGCCAGGATCACCGCCGACGCGGAGGGCTACGCCCGCGACGCCGACGAGTACGTCCGGTCGGTGATGGCAGATCTGGAGGAGCGCCTCACCACGGCCGCCGAGACGGTGCGCAAGGGGCTGACCACGCTGGCCACCCCCGCCGCTCCCCGGAAGCGGCATCGGGGCGACCCCAGGTCCTGACCGCACCCCCACCGGCTCACCCTCTCGCGGGGCGGCCGGATTCGCTCGGGTGCGCCGGCCCGGCGGGAGCAGCGGGTATACTCGCCCCTCGGGTTCTGCGCCGCCGCGGGCTGCGCGCCCTCACTCCCTCCCGGAGACGTCATGCCCCTCCCCAAGCAACACACCTCGCAGCGGCGCCGCGACATGCGGCGGTCGCATCACGCCATGGCGCTTCCCACCCTCAACCCCTGCCCCCAGTGCAAGCAGCCGCGGCTGCCCCACCGGGTCTGCCCCAATTGCGGGCATTACGATCGTCGCGAGGTGATCGCGACCGAGTAGGGGCCGTCGAACGCACCGATTCCCCTCCGCGGTGGAGCGGTGCGTCCCGGCTTCGGCGCTCGCCGTCCCCTGTGTCAGCCGGATGAGCACTCCTTGCATGAGCACTCCGTGAGCACGACCTCGCCGCGCGTCGCCCTCTGCTTCCCCGGGCAGGGCAGCCAGGCGGCCTCGATGGCCGCTGGACTGGGGGAGACCGACCTCGGCCGGCGCCTGCTCGGGGTGGCGGACAGTCTCGGCGCCGACCTCGGCCCGGCTTTCGACGGGGACGAGGAGTTGATCCGGCCCACCCAGGTGGCGCAACCGGCGCTCGTCTTCACCGAGGTGGTGCTCGCCGCCGCCCTGCCCGCCGGCCTCGCCGTGGTGGCCGTGGCCGGCCATTCGGTGGGGGAGCTCGCCGCCTATGCCGTCGCCGGGGCCGTCGAGCCGGAGGCGGCGCTCCGCCTCGCCGTCGAACGCGGACGCCTGATGGCCGCGATGCGGGAGGGGACGATGGCGGCCGTGCTGGGGTTGGACCCCGCCACCGTCGGCCGGCTCTGTGCAGAGTCCGGGGGCGGCGTGGTGGTCGCCAACGTGAACGCGCCCGGCCAGGTGGTGGTGAGCGGCGAGGTCGATGCCGTCACCGCCTTCTCCGCGATGGCCCGCGCGGCGGGCGCCCGCCGCGTCCTCCCCCTGAAGGTGAGCGGGGCTTTCCACTCGCCGCTCATGGCCGGTGCGGCCGCGGAGTTTTCCCGGGTGCTCGACGCGATCGAATGGCGGGCGCCGCGCGTCCCGGTGGTCACCAACGTCGACGCCGACGCGGTGGCGGATGCGGCCGGGCTGCGGGAGCGGCTCGGGCGTCAGATGGTGTCCGCGGTGCGCTGGAGCGAGACCGTGGAGCGGCTGGTGGAGCTCGGCGCCGAGGTGCTCGTTGAGGTGGGCCCCGGAGAGGTGCTGACCGGGCTGGCGCGGCGCATCGCTCCCGGGGTGCGCACGGTCAACGTGGCCAATCTGGATGCGGCAGCCGGCCTCGCCGAGCGCGTGTCGGCGGACCCTGCGGGATGAGTCGCGCCCGGCGCCCCGGATGAGCCGGCCGGGCCCTCCGGAATGAGCAGACCCGCGCGCCCCGCGTCGAGTACCCTACCGTTCATGTTCGAAATGCCCTTCATTTCCGCCTTCCGGCGCGTGGGCGCCACCCATGTTTGAGGCAGCCCTCAAGGGCCAGGTGGCGCTGGTCACCGGGGGGTCGCGCGGTATCGGACGGTCCACCGTCCTCGCCCTCGCCCAGGCGGGTGCCGACGTGGTGCTCAGCTACTCCGCCGCGGCCGACACGCGCGCGGGTCATCCGGGAATCGCCGATGCGACCGCCGACGAGGCGCGCGCCCTCGGGGTGCGGGCGCTCGCCCTGGAGGCCGATGTCGCCGATCCGGCCTCGGCCCAGGTGATGATCGACTCCACCGTCGAGGGCCTGGGGCGCATCGACATCGTGGTCAACAACGCGGGGATCGCCCGCGACAACCTGGCCATCCGCATGACCAACGCCGAGTGGGACCTGGTCATCGCCATCGACCTCTCGGCGGCCTTCCACGTCTGTCGCGCCGCCCTCAAGCCCATGCTCCGCCAGCGGTCGGGCCGTCTGATCAACGTCAGCAGCATCGCGGGCATCATGGGCAACCCGGGCCAGGCCAACTACTCCGCCGCCAAGGCCGGGCTGATCGGGCTGACCAAGACGCTCGCCCGCGAGGTCGGCTCCCGGGGGATCACCGTCAATGCGGTGGCCCCGGGCTTCATCGAGACCGACATGACAGCGGCTCTCGGCGACAAGGTCCTCAACTCGGCGCTCGGGGCCATCCCCCTGGGGCGTGCGGGGAAGGCCGAGGACGTCGCGGCGGCGATCCGCTTCCTCGCTCTTCCCGAGGCCGGCTACATCACCGGCTGCGTCCTTCAGATCGACGGTGGCATGGGGGCATGACGGTCAGGGGAGATCGTGCCCGATAACCCCACGGATCCAGCCGGAACGTCCGGATCGCCAGGAACGCGCCGCCGGCGCCGCTCGACCAGCCCCGCCAAGCCCGCCGAACAGCTGGCTCTCGCCGTCGGGGACGCACCGCACCACGACCCCGCCGCCGTGGTGGACCAGCCCCCCCGCCCCGCGCCGCCGGCCGTCCCGGCGGGCTTCGTCGACGGGGCGTCGGGCCGCTACGCGTTCCGCCCACCGGAACCGCCGCGGGGCGCCGTCGGCGCCCGTCACGATGCGTCCGGCTTGTCGATC
>JBEKAP010000216.1:0-3807 GCA_050015875.1 Candidatus Dormibacteria bacterium
CACATCGCCCGGGAGATGCTGGTCCCGGTCCGCCTCTCCCTGCTGGCCCGCCCGGGCACCGCGCTGGCCTCGATCCGCGTGGTCGCCTCCCATCCCCATGCGACCGCCCAGTGCCGGCACTGGCTCCGCGCCCACCTCCCCGAGGCGCGGGTGCGCTCCACCCCCTCGACGGCGGAGGCCGCCGCGGCCGTGGCCGAGGCAGGGGACGGCACCGATGCTGCCGTCGCCGCGCCGGCCAACGCGGCGCGCTACGGGCTGGTCGAGCTGGCTGCCGACATCGGCGACCACCACCATGCGGTGACCCGCTTCGTGATGGCGGTCCAGCCCGGTCCGCTGCCCCGGCCGACCGGCGCCGACCGGACGACGGTGGTCACCCTGATCGCCGACGACCACCCAGGAGCGCTCCTGGAGCTGCTGACCGAGTTTGCCGTCCGGGGGGTCAACCTCACCCGGATCGAGTCCCGCCCCACCGGTCACGGCCTCGGCCGGTACTGCTTCTCGATCGACTGCGAGGGGCACATCGAGGAGGCACGGGTCGGCGACGCCCTGGCCGCACTGCATCGATTCTGCGCGGAGGTCCGCTTCTGCGGCTCCTATGCGCGGGCCGACGGCGAGGCACCCCGGTTCCGGGCGGGGACCGCGGATGCCGACTTCCGAGCGGCGGGTGAATGGCTGGAGAAGGCCCGGCGGGGGACGGCCTGACCTCCGACGGCCGGCGGGGCGACCGCCTGAGCCGCCCGCCGGGCAATCCCGGTTTGCGCCCTCGCGATCCCCTGTTACGCGCCTGTGGCCAAACCTCTGAGGTTTCCGTGAAGGCCACACGGTAGGCTCACTAGCAACGTCTAGTGCATTTGCTCTACCCGAGCAGAAGGGCAGGAAAGGGAAGATCATGGAACGGCGCAGGCGGAGGCCCCGGCGCACCCGCTTCCTTCGGGTCGCCCTGGTCCTCCTGGCCACGGTTGGCGGCACCGGCCTGGTCGGCTTCGGTGGTCTGGCCGCCTGGCAGGGCTACACGGAGAACGCCGGCAACAGCGTTGCCGCCGGGACCGTGACCCACAGCAACGCCGTGGGCTCGGCGACCTGCACCTCGGTGACCTCGACGGCCCTGCTCAACCAGACGGGCAACGTCTGTGCCGCCATCATCAACGTCTCCGGGGTCGACCCCGCATCCCCGGCCACGCTCGCGACCGGCGGGGTGAAGATCTCCAGCACCGGAACCCTGAACAGCACCTTCAGCATGCAGATGCCGGCCGCTCCGGCGGGCAATCTCTGCGCCGACCTGGTGCTCACCGTCGTCGACGCGAGCAGCGTCACCGACTACGCGGCCACCGCTCTCAGCAGCACGATGGGCTCCGTCAGCCTGAACGACAGCGCGGGAGCGGGCGTCTGGCCGGGTACCTCGCCGGGCCCGGCCGGCAGCGACACCTACACCTTCACGATCACCAAGGGCGCCAACTTCAACAACGACGCCTCCGACGCCGGCCAGAGCTGCGGGTTCTCGATCCTCTTCACCCAGGTCGCCGACTAGCCGCGGGGGCTGGGGAGCTCCCCTGGCCCGGCGGCTCAGGCGATCGGGGTCGCCTCGGGGCTGCGCAGGACGACGGCGACGATCACCAGGCAGATGCCGAGGATCTGGAGGGGCTGGGGGACCTGCCGCAGCAGCACCAGCCCCATGACCGTGGCCGTGGCCGGCAGCAGGCTGAGCAGGAGCGCAAAGGCGCCGCGGGAGAGGCGGCGGAGCAGCACCTGATCGAGGGCGTAGGGGAGAGCGCTGGAGAGCAGCCCGGCACCCACGGCGAGGAGCAGCACGGCTCCGTGGCCCGCGCTCTCCAGAGCCGGGGCGGCCGCCAGGGGTGCGATCGCCACCACCCCGACGGCCATCGCGGCGGCCAGCCCGGTGGTGCCGAGGCCGCGGCGGGCCACCTGGTGCGCGAGGACGATGTAGAGGGCCCAGAGCAGTCCGGCGGCGAGCGCCCAGGCCACCCCCACCGCGCTGCCCGAGAGAGAGATCCGGCTGAGGGTGGCCACCCCCACCGCCGCCACCCCCAGCGCGGCCAGGTTGCGGGGACCGCGGGCCGCGATCGCGGCCACCAGGATCGGGCCGATGAACTCGATGGCGACCGCGGTGCCGAGCGGCAGACGCTGGATGGCCAGGTAGAAGGTGAGGTTCATGGCTGCCAGCGCGGCGCCGAAGGCGGCCACGAGCAGCAGGGGCACCGCCGTCTGGCCGCGCAGCCCGCGCCAGGGGCGCCGCCAGGCGCCGAGCACCACCGCCCCGGTGAGCACCCGTATCCAGGCGACCCCAGCCGCCGGCATCTGGGCGAAGGCGCGCACCGCCAGTGAGGCCCCGGCGTACTGGGAGATGGCGTTGACGACGAAGAGCGCCACGAGGGGCGCGGCGGTGTCGCCACGGACCGTCGAGGGACCGGGATCGGGGGCGCTGGCGCTGTCGTTCACGGGGTCGGCCGCGGGGGGCCCCGTCCCGGGGGAGCGAGTGCCCTCCCGCTGAGCGAGGTGCCGCGGCGGCCGGTGAGACTACGCGGTTTCCCGCGAGGCGCGCAGCCGGATCTCGACGGCGGCGAGCGCCCTGGACACCGGGCAGCCGCTCCGGGCCGCCTCCGCCGCGGCTTCGAAGGCCGCGTCGTCGATGCCCGGGACGCGAGCTTGCACGTCCAGGTCGATGGAGGTGATGGCGGCACCGTCGGGCCGGCCGGTCTCGAAGGCCACGCGGGCGGAGGTGACGATCCGCTCCGCGGGATGGCCGGCCTTGGCCAGCTCGTTGGAGAAGGCCATGCTGAAGCAGGCGGAGTGGGCGGCGGCGATCAGCTCCTCCGGACTGGTCGCACCCTGCTCGCGCTGGGCCCGCCGGCTCCAGGAGATGGGCAGCTCCGGGAAGGCTCCGCTCCCGGGACGGACCGTCCCGCCGCCCCCGATCAGGTCCCCGGACCAGTTCGCCTCGGCGGTGCTGTGGGCAATCGGCATCGGTCGGCCTCCTCTGGGCGTTTGCGGTGGCTTCCGTGGCCTCTCCGCGCGGCGACATTCGCCAACGCTATTTTCACGGACACCCGGAGCGCCGGACCACGGTCCTGTTCGATCGCCCCCGGCGCTCTATGATGATAGTGTCGATGGGCGATGTTGCGAGTGTGGAGACTCAGCTTTCACGGCCAATGCCGGCGCGGAGGCGACCCCTGTTGAGGGAGGCCCATCCCCGGGTGACTGTCGATGCGACCGGTGCGTCCGCGGGGCAGGACGGCACCTCGGCGGACCTCCTGGCGATGGCCGTCGAGCGTACCCGCTCCGACCTCCTCGACATCGCCGTCCACGAGTTGCGCTCGCCGCTGACGGTGATCCAGGGCTACGCCTCGCTCCTCGACGCCGGTGACCTCGGCGAGCTGGGCGAGGGGGCGCTCAAGGCCGTGCGGGTCATCGCCGCGAAGGCTCACGAGGCCCAGGAGGTCGCCACCTCCCTGCTCACCGTGGCCCGGCTGGAGAGCAACGAGCTGCGCATCGACCGTGAGCAGATCGAGCTCGCCTCCCTCCTCGATGCCGTCCGGGACCGGGCGGGACCGCGCCTCGACCTGGGCGGCGGGACCCTCACCCTGGACTGCCCCGCCGGCGCCCGGGCCCTGGGAGACGCCGCCCTGGTGGCGCGGATCTTGGACAATCTTGTCAACAACGCCCTGATCTACTCGGACGCGCCGGCCATCGTGACGCTGACCGTCCGGCACTCCCCGGGAGCCGTCGAGATCCGGGTGGAGGACCGGGGGCCGGGGGTGCCGGAGGGAGATCGCGAGCGGATCTTCGAGC
>JBEKAP010000217.1:0-3795 GCA_050015875.1 Candidatus Dormibacteria bacterium
GCCGAGCAGGGCGGAGGCGATGATGCCGGTGCGCACGTAGGGGATGGTGACCACGCGGACCATCTCGTACCGGGTCATACCCAGCGCGAGGGCGCCCTCGGTCGCGAGCACCGGCACCCGCTTGACCAGCTGCCGGGTGGTCGACGCGATGATCGGGATGATCATCAGAGTGAGCACGAGCGACGCGGTGAGCAGTCCCTGCCCGTTGTAGGCCCACGACCCCTTGAAGAAGGGGAGCACCACCCCGAGGTGGGAGAGGGCGGGGAAGACGTGCGCGCCGAGGAATGGGCCGAAGACGGTCAGGCCCCAGAAACCGAACACCACGCTCGGGATCCCGGCGAGGAGCTCGAGGAAGGTGGAGAGCGGTCCCTCCAGCTGCCGCGGGATCCACTCCGAGAGCATCAGCACTCCACCCACCGAGATCGGCACCGCAAGCACCAGCGCGATCAGCGAGCTGGAGAGGGTGCCGAGGATGAAGGTGAGCGCCCCGTAGCTGGCCCCGAACGGCGCTATGACGCCGTTGACCGAGGAGAAGTCGGGGTTGTAGAAGTTGCCGATGAAGAACTTGTCGCTGGTGAAGACGGTGAAGCCGCTGTAGACGATGGCGGGGATCGCCCACACCACCAGGATGGTGGTGATGAAGAGGATGCCCGCGAGCGGGACCGTGGCCGCAACCCCGGACACCCACTGGAGAACGCGGTCTCCGGTGGTCAGCTCGTGAGTGCGGGCCCGGGCGACCCGGGCCGGGCCGGTGGGCAGTCCACCGGCCCGGCGACGGACCAGGATCATGTTAGCCCGTGATCTGAGCGACCGCAGTGTTGACCTGCGGGATCACGTTGGTGGGCAGTGGCTCGAAGTTGACCGCTGCCAGGTTGTCGGTGGTGGCGCCTCCGGTCGGGGAGATCGCCCACTCGATGAAGGTGCGGATGGCCAGGGCCGTGTCCGACGAGGTGATCTTCGACGGGTTCACGATCAGGTACTCGAAGTTGACGATGGGGTACGACTGGGCCCCCGTCTCGTAGATCAAGGGAGCCGCCAGGCTGGCGGGAACGTTGGCGGCGCCGGCGGTCACCGCGGCGGTGACGGTGGTGGCATCCGGCTGGACGTAGTCGCCCGAGGCGTTCTCAAGTTCGGCCTCACCCAGACCGTCCACCAGGGCGGCGCTCTCGACGCTGATGCCGATGTAGGCGATGCCGCCCGGGGTGCTGTGCAGCGTGTCGACCATGGCCGGGTTGCCGGACGCGGTCAGCTCACTGGCGACGGTCGGCCAGCTCACCGTGGTCCCGAAGCTGGGGCCGCTCGACCAAGCGGGGTTGGTGGCGCTGAGGAACGAGGTGAAGATGAAGGTGTCGCCCGAGGAGTCCGAGCGCCGGATCGGGACGATCGGAGTGGCCGGCAGGGTCACGCCCGGGTTGAGGGCGGCGATGGCCGGGTCGTTCCAGGTGGTGATGGTGCCCTGGTAGATCTGCGCGATCACGCTCCCGCTCAGCTTGAGGTTGGTGATCCCGGACAGGTTGTAGTTGACCGCCTGAGAGGACACCGCGATCGGGATGTTGAGGGCGCCGGGGTTCGCGGACACCTGAGAGGCGCTCAGGTAGGCGTCCGAGCCGCCCAGGTCGATGGTTCCGCTCAGGGCCTCCGACTGGCCGGTGCCCGAGCCGCCGGCGGCGGGGGTCAGCGTGATGTTGGGAAATGCGGCGGTGACACCGGGGGCCAGCTTCTGAAGGTACGGGTAGAGCAGGCTCGACCCGGCCTCGGAGATGGTCTCCGCGGCGGTCGGGTTGCCCGTCTGCACGGCTGCCGCGGTGGGCGAGCTGCTCGCGCTGGCGGCTGCGCTGGTGGGCGGCGCGGTGACCGTGCTCGTGGAGCCGCAGGCACTCACCAGGACCGCCCCGGTGATCAGCGCAAACCCGATGGACGCGTGTCGACGAACGTTCATGAGACCTCCCCTTCCAGGATTGAATGTGATGCTGGTGATGAGGGCCGCTTGTGCGAGCTCATCCGATCCGACCACTGACGTAGGCCCGGCTCCTCTCGTCCGCCGGGTCATGGAAGAATGTCCTCGCCGACGTCGCCTCGACGACAGCGCCCTTCATGAGGAAGAGGACGTTGTCGCTGATGCGGCTCGCCTGGGCGAGGTTGTGGGTGACGATGAGAACGGTCATGTGCTCCGCGAGCCCCTTCATGAGTGACTCGATGTGATCGGTGGTGTCCGGGTCGAGCGCGGAGGTGGGCTCATCGAGCAGGATCACGTCGGGCGAGAGTGCCAGGGTGCGGGCCAGGCAGAGCAACTGCTGCTGGCCGCCCGACAGCCCGAATGGCGAGCCGTGCAGGCGGCTGCTCACCGCATCCCAGAGGCCGACCTTGGTGAGGTTCGCCTGGACCAGGTCGCGCACGTTGCCGCGGTTGGCGAGACCGTGAGCCCGCGGTGCCAGCCCGACGTTCTCGGCGATGCTCCGAGGGAACGGGTTGGGCCGCTGGAAGAGCATTCCCACCCGCCGGCGCACCTCGCGGACGTTGACGTCCGCGCCGTACACGTTGACGCCCTCCACGACCACCTTGCCGCTCACCTGCATGCCGGTCACGTGGTCGTGCATCCGGTTGATGGAGCGGAGCAGGGTGGTCTTGCCGCAGCCGGTGGGACCGACGATGGCGGTGACCTTGTTGGGCTCGAAGAGGCTGCTGATCCCGTTGATCAGGGGGGTGCCGCGGAACTTGACGGTGAGCCCCTCGACGCTCACCCCGTCCGAAACCTCGTCCTGAGTCGCGACACTGGTCCCGGCTAGCTGCATGGAATCGGTGACCACGCTTCGAGAGTAGGGATGGGTGGGTTGTGGCCGGGTTGAAGACTGGTTAAGGATCGGGGAAGGCCTCGATCCGGCCTCTTCGGGCTCCGACTCGGCAGGTGCCGCCAGGCCGCTCAACCGGGCTCCGGGTCGGCTGCCAGGCGGGGGGCCGCGGGCAGCTCGACGATGAACGTCGCCCCCCTCCGCGGCTCCGAGACGACGCGGATGGAGCCGCCGTGTGCCTCGACGACGTGCCGGGCGATGGCGAGCCCGAGCCCCGATCCCTCCCCGTCGCGCTGGCGCGAGCTGTCAGCCTTCCAGAAGCGTTCGAAGATGCGGGGAAGGTCCTCCGGACGGATGCCGATCCCGGTGTCGCGCACCACCAGCTCCACCCTGCTCTGTTCGAGAAGGGGACGGGCGCTGACGGTGATCCGGCCCTCCGAGGGGGTGAACTTGATCGCGTTGTGAACCAGGTTGCGCAGGACCTGGCCGAGACGTCGGGGGTCGCCGAGGAGCGGGGGGGTGGCGGGATCCACGTCGACGCTCACCTCGATCAGACGCTCCTCGGCGAGCGGCAGCAGCCGGTCCACGGTGCGGATCAGGTCGACCACGGGCACCGGCTCCATCTGCATGGTCTGCCGCCCCGACTCGATGGTGCTCAGCTCGAGCAGCTCTTCGACCATCTGCGCCATGTGCCCGACCTCGAGAGCGATTCGGTGGACGAAACCGGCGGCCACCTCCGGCTCGTCGAGGGCCCCTTTCTGAAGGGTCTCGACCAGCAGCCGGATCGCCGTGATCGGCGTGCGCAGCTCGTGGGAGACGTTGGTGACGAAGTCGCGCCGCACCCGCTCCAGCCGGCGCAGCCGGGTCTCGTCGCGTACCAGCACGATCACGGCGATCACCTGGTTCTGCACCGGGAAGGCGCGGACCACGATCACCTCGCGTGCGCTCGCGATCTCGCGCTCCACGGCAGCCTCGGCATCCAGGCACGCGGTGATCACGCGCAGCA
>JBEKAP010000218.1:0-3762 GCA_050015875.1 Candidatus Dormibacteria bacterium
CGGTGAGCGGGGAGCACCGACGGCCGGTCCGGCCACCGGCTCTGACATCGAACCCTACGGCATTGCGGTGGACGGAGACGGCAACCTGTACATCGCGGACTACGACAACTGCATGGTGGAGAAGGTGAGTCCAACCGGGACGCTCTCGGTGGTCGCGGGCACCGGCTCTCTGACGAGAGGGGTGCCGACGCCTGGTCCGGCCACCCGCTCCGCCCTCTACTACCCCTGGGGAGTGGGAGTCGACGGCGCAGGCAACCTCTACATCGCCGACTCCGCCAACGAGGTGGTCGAGGAGGTCACCATGGCGGCGCCGACACCGTCCACAGTCGTGATTCCCTCGCCTTCCGCCTCGGCCAGCCCGTCGCCCGCGGCGGCGGTCCCGGCGTCGACCGTCCCTCTCGTGCCGCTCTCGGCCCTGCCGCTGCTGGTGGTCGTCGGAGTCGCGATCCTTGTCCTCATCGGCCTCCTGTTCCTGCTGCTGAGCCCGTTGCAAGGTCAGGCCCCAGGCACTGCCGTCGGACCGCCCGCCGAAAGGGCGCCTCCCGCCGTCACACCGCCATCTCGATTTGCCTCCTGGGTGGGCAACGCCACCCGGGTGCTCCTCCTCCTGGAAGCGTGTGCGATCCCCTTCGTCGCGTTCTTTGAATACGAGGGGATATGGCTGGGGGCCGTCTTCGCCGGCATCGGCCTGCCAACGCCCGTGATCGCCGGCCCCCTCGCCGGGCTGTCCCTCGGCGGCCTCCTGGTCGCCTGCGCGGTCAATCTGAAGCGCCAGCGCTGGGCGTGGATCGCAGCGCTGATCGTGCAGATGTACCTGGTCCTCATCGGACTGCTCTGGAGACCCGTCCTGATCCTGCCGACCCCCTGCCTGGTCCTCCTCCTTCTGCCCGGCGTCAGATCAGCGCCAGCCCGCGACGCGCGGAGCGCCGATGACCGCTACCCCGCTCTGCCTCCATGGCTCGAGTCTCCCCCCCGCGTCTCAGCGGGACCGCTCCCCTCCGGTGGCCCTCGTCGCGGCGCCCGGGCGTGGGGCATCGGATGTGGCGCCACCCCAGTTATCCTCGCGATCGTCGCCTGGTTGCTGTCGACTGCCTACTTCAACATCCACCGTCCCGTCTTCGTCGGTCTGGAGATCGGGATGCTCCTCGCCTATCCGGTGACTCTCGCCCTCGTCGTGACCGTGGGCCGTCGCAGGCTGCGAGCCATGGTCCGTCGCCTCGGGCTCGGAGTCGTCGCGGTCGCCGTGCTGTCCTGTGTCGCCTTTCTCACATCGCTCGCCGGGCTGTACGCTCTGGCCTTCCCCCACGGACTCACGGTGGCGGAGGTCGAAGCGACTCCCGAGTACCAACTCCACTACCCGGGGGCGACCCCCACCGGCACGACGGTCCAGCCCTACTCACCTGGGGTCACCTCCTTCGACGGGCCAACCGTCTCCTACTACGACCCCCCGGAGGCCACCCTCTCCTTCCAGGCGCCGGCCCCCGTGACTAAGGTTGCCACGTGGTACTCGACGCGGCTGGCGTCCCTCGGGTGGAGCTATGCGGGTTGCGTCGCCAAAGCCTCGCCTTGGGTGGATGAGTACTTCACGAGCGGCGGCGACTCGATGTTCGAGCTCCAGATCAGTGCCACCTACCCCCAGGGCAGCAGCATCACCGTTGACATCACCCTCCAGCAGCCCATCCAGGGCTACCTTCCCCAGGGTCTGGTCGTGAGCTGCCCGAGTTCATAGTCGGGATCTCTCGACATCTAGTGCCGCGCCAATCCAATGGCGCAATCGCCGATGTTGCCCAGCCCCCTATAGGAGAGGCATGGAGCGGGAGACGAGACTCGAACTCGCGACATCCAGCTTGGAAGGCTAGCGCTCTACCAACTGAGCTACTCCCGCGTCGCGGGCACAGGATACCGCGCCCAGCCCCCGCCGCCCGGGCGGAGCGACCGTGATGGGCTCAGTGCCCGCAGGCGCGGGCCTCGCCGGCTCCATCGGCGGTCTGGAAGCTGTGGCCGCAGCCGCAGGTCCGGACCGCGTTGGGGTTGTGGATGGTGAAGCCGCCCCCCATGAGGGCGTCGACGTAGTCGATCTCGGCCCCGTCCAGGTACTGGGCGGAGTACTCGTCGATGTAGACGTTGAGACCGCTCACGGTGACGACCTCGTCGTCCTCCCGGGGCGGGTTGTCGTCCAGCCCCATCCCGTAGGAGAAGCCGCTGCAGCCCCCCGACTGGATGAAGACGCGCAGGCCGACCTTCGCCTCGGGCTCCTGGGGGATGAGCTCCTTGAGCTGCCCTACGGCTGCTTCAGAGACGCTGATCATGGCTGGGTCCCTCTGAGGTCGGCTGCCCCGCCCTCCGGGCGGTGGTTCGACCGCAATCATACGACACCGCTTGCCGGGAGACGGCTCTCAGTCCTCGGATCGCATGGGCCCTTGGACCCTGAGCGCGCCCGATCGGCTCGCTCGGATCACTCGCCCCGGCCCACCTCGGCGGCGTAGCGGGGCAGGTGGACGTCCTCGCGCCCGGCGAAGCTCATCGCCCCGGCCACGCGGTGGTGGCCGGCGACCGTGTCGATCTCCTGGAGCATCTCCTGGCAGACCCGACGGTAGGCGGGATGACCCTGGGGGGAGGTGCGCAGCTCGATCAGGTGGAGTGCCTCGCGGGCGTTGAGCTTGATCACGTAGCGGACCCGGTGGGCGAGCGTCACCAGGTACTGGGCCTGCTCGGGGAGGTCGGGGTGGGTCTCCGCCCAGGCCGCCTCGGCCCGCTCCACCGCCTGGCGCCAGCGCACCTCCAGCCCGGCGGCGACCACCTCCTGCGGGACCGCATAGCCCAGCGCGGGGGTCAGCTCCTGCCACTGGATGGTCAGCATCCGATGGCGCTGGAGATCGCGGAACGCCCCGAAGTCCGACACCAGCTCGAACGTGTAGTCGGTGTGCTCGAAGCCTCTGCCGGGCCGGTGCCGCCGATTGCCCCTGACTCCGAGCGCGGCCGCGAAGAGGCGGTCCCGCTCGGCCTCGGAGAGAGCGCGCACCGCGCCCACCACCTCCTCGAGACCGGCCGAGGTGTGGGGCAGCAAGGCCGCGGCCATGATCCGCTCCTCGCCGTCCGCGTCCCAGCGCAGCAGGGTGACCGAGCCGGCGGAGGGGATCTCGATGCCCGGACGTCCCTCCTGGAGACGACCGGAACGGGTCAACCTCTCCCCCTCCGTCTCGAGGGCCAAGGCGGTCTCCCGCAGGTACTCCACCCAGACCCCGCCCCGATCCGGGCGGTCGAGCCGGGTCACCATCTCGGGGATGGTCGCCTGTAGCTCGCGGTCGATCAGCTCGGCATAGGCGCGGGCCTCGGGGAGCGCGTGAGCGCGGAGGCGCATCACCAGCTGCTCCAGGGCCTGGGGCGATGCGTACACCCCGAGGTTGCTCACCGTGCCCGCGGGCAGCAGCCCGCGGAGGAGGTCGAGGGCCAGCGCCCGGATCGCCCGCTCGCGCGCCTTGGGGTCGGCCTCCGCGGGGAGGGTCTGACCGAGATGCGCGCGCAGCAGGGGGAGCATCTCGACATAGGCGTCGAAGAGCCCGTCCATGGCTGCGAGGTAGGTGCCGGCGTGAGCCGACCCCATCAGCGCCGGATCTCGGTGATAGCGGTAATGGCCGTCGCGGAGGTCGGTGTAGGGGATGTAGCGGGTGGACTGCTCGAGGTAGGCGGCGAGCCGGCCCCATTCGATCGCTTTGGCGAGCGGCTGGCTGACCTGCTCGCAGGCCAGGTGGATGCCGCCCA
>JBEKAP010000219.1:0-3737 GCA_050015875.1 Candidatus Dormibacteria bacterium
GTCGTCGGGCTCGGCGCTGGTGAGCGCGGCGGGGACGGCCACCTCGTACACGTGGAGCGGGCTGGACAACGACGCGGGGCCGTACACGTTCACGGTGGCCGCCCACAACGCGCTCGGCACCGGCCCCTCGGCGCAGTCGGCGGCCGTCTACGCCTTCGGCACGCCGCCAACGCCGGCGGCGCCCACCGCGACCGGGGCGGTGTCGCCGGACCAGACGACCACGACCATCACCGTCTCCTTCCCGGCGATCGATCCGTGCAACGACGACCAGCCGTGCACCGCCTACAAGGTGACCGAGCTGCGCGACGGCAGCACCGATACGACGAGCAGCGCCGCGACCGGCTGCGGATCCGACCTGTGCGCCACCTTCGGGCCGCTGACCAATGACGGCAGCAGCTACACCTATGAGCTGCAGGCGACCAACCGGGAGGGGGAGACGTCCGCCGCCAGCGCGCCGTCGGCGCCCTCGATCGCCGCCGACGGCCAACCCGGCACGATCGACGACCTGAGCGGCTCCGCCGGCAACGGGTCGGTGTCGCTCAGCTTCACCCTGCCGGCGTCCAACGGGTCGGGCATCGCCCAGGTCGACTACACGGCGACCAACAGCAGCGGAGGCAGCTCCCCGACGGGGTCGTGGCTCAACCCGGGAGCGTCCCATCAGGGGGCGGAGGAGACCATCTCCGGGCTCACCAACGGGGACACCTACGACATCACCGTCGCGGCCTGCAACGAGGCGGGCGAGTGCGGCGTGGCGTCGAACACCGCGACGGTGATGCCCTATGGCCCGCCGGGCCCCCCGACGGTGGCGGCCTCGCCGAGCGGTGACACCATCACCTACTCCTGGACCGGGGGCGGCGGCAACGGGGAGCCCGTCGACGCCTACTGGCTCTGCTTCGACGGGAGCTGCGCCGGGGTCGGCGTGGCCAACCCCGGCTCGGTCCAGTACACCTACGCGTGCGCCACCGGCCACACCATGACCGCCTACGTCGTCGACGCCAAGGGGCAGGACAGCACGACCGCGTCGGCCAGCGCCACCACGGCCGCCTGCCCCACCCCAACTCCCGCCCCCACGCCGCCGCCGACCGCTCCGCCGACCGCCCCGCCCCAGTCGATCTCGTTCGGCGAGGGGCCTCGGCAGACGGACTCGTCCTGCACGTCCGCAGCCTGCGCCGGCGTCGACTTCTCGATGACGAGCTACAGCTCCAACACCAACTACACGATCGCCTTCACCGAATGCGGCAGCCCGCCGGAGGATTGCACCTCCCAGGCCGTGCAGTACCAGTTCACTCTGAGGACCAACGGCAGCGGCGACGCGAGCTACGAGAGTGAGGGATCGTCCAACCCCTTCCTCTACGGCATCCCGGGGAACTGGATCGGGGCCGAGGTCAACGGCGCGCTGGTGGGCACCGTCCAGTGGAAGTAGCCGTGGGCGCGTGAGCAGCACGCATCGGGTGGGCTCGTCGCATCATCGCGGTCTCCGGCTCTCGATCCTGGCCCGACGCTCCGGCCGGCGGTCAGGTTGACCGGGGTCAGGCCGCTCAGGATGTCCCGCTGGAGGTGGCGAAGGCGACGGCCACCGGGTCGGCGTCCAGGGCCGACGACCCGAGCGACCTGTCGGTGCCCACATCGACCACGGTCAGACCGGACTGGCTCATGACGCTGCTGTCGTATGTCACCACCGCAAGGGTGCCACCCGGGCTGATGGCGACCGCGTTGTAGGCGGCGTTGCCCGTCGACCAGAGGGTGGTACCGGCCGGCAGAGCGATCTGCAGGGCATCGTCGGTATCGGCGACGAAGGCCGATGTGCCGTCCGGGGTGAGGGCGACCGCCTGCGGGACCCCGCTCCCGGCCGAGATGGGGCTTCCCACCTGGTCCTCGGCGGGATCCGTCGACAGCTTGATCGGGGTCAGGGTGTCGTTGACTCCGGCTCCGAGGGCGTAGGCCTCGCCGCCGGTGGGCGAGACGGCGACGGCCGTGGGCCAGGTCCCGAGCTGGATGGGCGACCCCACGATGTCGTTGGCGAGGTCGATCGGCGTGATCTCGGTGGCGCCGTTGTCGGCCACGTAGGCGGTCTGCCCGTCGGGGGTGATCGCGATGCCGACGGGCTGGGGGCCGACCAGCAAGGGAGTGCCCACGCTCCCGGTCGCCAGAGCGATGGGGATGACCGTGCCGGTGGACGCCGACGTCTGCCCCACAGCCGCGTAGGCCGTGGATCCGTCGGGGGAGATGGCGATGGCCGTGAGCGTGGCTCCCGCCGTGGGCAGGGGGATCTGAGCCTCGACGGACCCGGTGCTCAGGTCGACCACGGTCACGCCCCCGGTGTCGGCGTCGGCCACGTACGCGGTGCGCCCGTCGGGGGTGACGGCCAGGGCGGCGGGAGTGTGGCCGATCGGGATCGGGTCACCCAGGACCTCGGTCGCCAGGTCCAGGGAGACGAGCGTGCCGTTGCTCAGCGCGATGTAGGCGGTGCCGCTCGAGGCCGGGTCGACGATGGCGGTGGCGGACGCCGAGGCCGAGACGGGAGTGGTGGTGACCGCCTCCGCCGTGCTCGTCGCCGAGACGGCGAGGCCGGTCGGGGTCGGTGCCTCGGCGGTCTGGGACCCGGAGGTCGGCGAGTCGCCGCCAGAGCTCGAGGCGGTCGGGACCCCGCAGGCGTTCGTCAGCAGCGCCGTGGCGGCGGCGAGCACGGTCATCGCGACCCGGCGAGCGGGGCGGCGCCGAGACGTCGCCACGGTCGTGCCTCTGTCGATCATCTCGTACATGGCTGCTCCAACGGTCCCAGGCGCGGGCATGTTACGCGCCCCACGACACCCCTGTCAGGAGCTCCCTCAGGAGGGCCGGACGGCGATCGAGACCGGCTCTCCGGAGAGAGCCACCGGTGTGCCGGACGCGTCCGTGCTGACGCTCAGCACCGTCAGCCCCTGGGGCGGCCGGGCCCCCGACGTATAGCCGAGCAGCACCCTGGTGCCGTCCGGGATGGACGCCGCGGCGGTGTACTCGGCGCTGGAGGTCGTCCACAGGGCGTTGCCCGCCGGGAGTGCGATCTGCGCCGCTCCGGTGGACCCCACCACGAACGCGCTCGTCCCGTCCGGGGTGAGGGCGATAGCCGTCGGCGTGCCCCCCGGGACCGAGATCGCCGCGCCGGCCGTGTCATGGGCGGGATCTGCAGCCAGAGTGACTGGGGTGACCGAGGCATTGGCATTGCCTCCCAGAACGTAGGCCGTGCCTCCGCCCGGCGCGATGGCGATGGCCCTCGGAGCCACACCGACCGAGATCGGGGCCCCGGGACTGTCGGTGGCGAGGGAGATGGGCGTCAACGTCCCGTCGCCCGCGTTGACGACGTAGGCGGTGCTCCCATCCGGCGTGACCGCGATCGCCACCGGGTCCGCGCCCACCGGGATGGCCGTCCCGGCGGTCCCGCTGGTGACGGTGATGGGGATCACCGAGCCGGTGGAGTACCCGGTCGGGTTGACGACGGCCAGGAGCGTCGCGCCGTTGGGCGTGACCGCGAGCGCGGTGATGACCGCATTCCCGGCGAGCGTGTCGGGAGAGCCCACCGTCCCCGCGACGAGGTTGATCCCCGTGACGGTGGCAGCGTCTCCGTCGCCCACGAAGGCGGAGTGGCCGTCAGGGCTGATGGCGATCGAGGTCGGGTCCGGGTCGACCTGCAGCGGCGCCTCCGCCGTGGCGGTGGTCACGTCGACGGGGACGACCTCACCGTCGCTCACGGCCACATA
>JBEKAP010000220.1:0-3638 GCA_050015875.1 Candidatus Dormibacteria bacterium
GGCTTCGCTCCCGCCGGCGGCCAGGCCGGCACCGCGCTGGTCCGCTACCTCCTCGGGAAGGGGGGAGCCACCATCTCCGAGCTGGTCGAGGCGGGGCTGGCCCGCGGCACGCGCGATTACTTCCGCAACCGCCTGGTCTTCCCCATCGCCGACGAGCGCGGGGTGATTCTCGGCTTCGGCGGTCGCGCGCTCGCCGATACCCCTCCCAAATACCTCAACACCCCCGAGACCGGCATCTACCACAAGTCGACGGCCCTCTTCGGGCTGGATCAAGCCCGGCAGGGGCTCAAGGAACGCCGGATCGCCGTGGTCGTCGAGGGCTACTTCGACGTGCTCGCCGCCCATCGGGCCGGGGTCTCCAACGTGGTCGCCTCCAGCGGGGTCGCGCTGACGCGCGAGCAGGTGCGGATCATCGCCCGCCATGCGGGCGAGGTCGTGCTCTGCTTCGACGGCGACGCCGCCGGCCGGCGCGCCGCGGCTCGGGCGGTGGAGCCCTGTGCCGCCGAGAAGCTCTCCGCCCGGATCGCGGTCATGCCGCCCCGCTACAAGGACCCCGACGAGATGGTCAGGGTCGAGCCCGACGCCTTTGCGGCACTCATAGCGGCTGCCGCACCCGAGTGGCAGGTGCTGGTGGAGTGGGCGATCGGTGGAGCGGGCACCGGGACCGAGGAGCGCCGGGTGGCCGCCGAGCGAGTGGTCAACGTCCTGGCCGGCATCCCGGAGGCGGCCACCCGCGACCTCTACGTCCAGGAGGCATCGCGGCGGCTGGAGCTCTCCCCAGCGGCGCTGGCCGCCGATGTCAGCCGCGCCCCATCGGGGGGTGGCCGCATCCCGGCCCGGTTGAGCGTCCCCCCGCAGCCCCCTGCGGCGGCGGCCGACGTCCCGGATCCAGGTTTGGAGGACGAGGACGCCGGGCATCCTGTGCCCCCGTGGGAGGAGTTTCTTGCCACCTATGCTGTCCAGCGACCGGCGCTGGCCCGGCTTCTGGTCGACGAGATGGGGCTCGGCCTCGATGAGCTGGCGAGCTCGGCGGTGCGGCGGATCCTCGAGGCCGCGATGGCGGCCACGCCCGGAGCGGGGCTCCCTCTCCACGCGCTCGGATCGGGCGATCGCCGGTTCGCGGCTCGCCTGGCCGTCCACGACCGTCCCGAGCTCCGTGCCGACGCCGACCCGGTTGCCCTGGAGAGGGCGATGGCCGACTGCGTCCGCCGGGTGCACCGGGCTGCGATCAGGGGCCGCACCCGGCGCGAGATCCGCGAGCTCTTCGCGGCTCCCGGCCTGGAGACCGCCGAGCGCGATGAGTCCGTGGCGGCACGCCTCCGCGAGATGCTCGCCGAGGAAAACCGCCCGCCCGGCTGAGCCCGGGCTCGGTCGGGGTGGTCCCGCGAAGCCCGGCGCCGGGTGGAGGCCCGGCCGTTGCTACCCTGTGTGGCGCAACGGTGCCCTGACCGGGTCAGGCGGCCGGTCCCGAGCCGGGGGAGCTAGGGAGGCCTGATGGCGACGAAGACGACGGGAGCCAGGAGGACGGGGTCGCGCGGCGACCCGCCGGAGCGCAGAAGCTCGTCCCGAGGCCCCTCCAACTCGCGGCCGTCGGCTGCCAAGCGGGGCGGACCGCCCGCGCGAGGCCTCACCGAGAAGGCCGCCGCCCCACGATCGCGCAGCGGCCCGACGCCCGGGTCGCGCGGCTCGACCCCCCGCCCGGCCTCGAAGCAGAGTGGGGGGGCGACGCCACGTTCGCGGGTTTCGCCGGCATCCAGCGGCAAGGCCGCACCGGCCGGGTCGGGGCGGCCGCGCCCGGCCGGTGCGCGAGGCAGGGGCTCGGCCGTCTCCCGGCCCGCCCCGACCTCGGTGCCGGCGCGCAAGCCGGCCCCCGCATCGACCTCGGGTCCGTCAACCCGATCCGGTCCGCGCGCGGGTGGCGCCAGGGGCGCTGGTCGTCCGTCCGGCTCCCGACCGCAGGCCTCCGGCTCCACCACGCGCAAGGCCACCCCCACCACGCGCAAGACCACCCCCACCACGCGCGAGGCCGCCCCCAGCGCGCGCAAACCCGCTCCCGCCACCCGCAAGCCCGGCCCCGCTGCGCGCCGGCCCGCCCCCACCACGCGCACGGCCATCTCGGGTACACGGAGGCCCGCTCCCGGCACGCGCAAACCCGTCTCCGGCACCCGCAAGCCCAGCCCTCGGCCGTCGGTGCCCACGGCCCGCAAGCCCGCCTCCGGGGCTCCGACCTCCTCGGCGAGGAGCCGTGGGTCGCGGCTGTCGGTCGGCACCGCCCGCCCGCCCGCCTCGCGGGCGCCCGCGTCGACCGCCCGCAGGCCGGGCTCCCGGCCGTCCGCCCCCGCCTCCCGGAAGCCGGGCTCGCGCTCCGCCACCCCCGCCCCCCGCGAGCCGGGCTCGCGCTCCGCCGCCGCCCCACGCCAGCCGGGCCCACGAGCCTCCGCCCCCGCCGGGCGCAAGCCGGCTGCCCGTGCGCCTGCCCCGCCTGAGCGCAAGCCTTCCTCGCGGCCGTCCTCCAAGGCCCCACGGAAGCCCGTGCCCCGGGCGCCCGCGGCCACCGCCTGGAGGCCCGGCTCGCGCCCCACGGGTTCCGCCACGCGCAAGGCCGCACCCCGCCCGCCGGGCCCGGCCCCCCGGCGGGCGAGCTCGCCCTCCCCCGGCTCGACCACCCGCAAGCCCGCGTCCCGCCCGGTCGCGGCGGACACCCGGCGCCCCCCTTCGGGCCGGCCTCAGGGCTCTCCGCTGGTACTTTCCGTACGCGGCGCGTCTGAAACGACGCGGAAAAAGGCACAATCAGGGGTGTCGCCCGTGGCCTCGCGCCTCGCGGCACCTGCTGCCGCGGATCCGCCCGTGGTGAAGGCAGGGGTACGGGCTCCAGCCCCCGTCCGTCCGGGGGGTGACGATCATCCCCCTCCAATCCCTGGCGCGGCGCCACCTCGAATCCGGATCGGTGCCGCGATGAGCGCTAGACCGAGCGCCGTCGCCGACCCGGAGGCGACACCCTCCGATCATCAATCCGCCCCCGTCCCATCGGTGAAGAAGACCTCAGCAGTGACTACTTCCGCGAAGCCCTCCGACAACCCCGTCGACCCCGCTCTCGCAGCCGCGGTCGTGGCGCCTCAGCCGAGCGCACCTCGTGCCGCCGCGCCCACGCCCACGGGGGTGCTCGCCCCCGATCCGCTGGTGGTGGCGGCCGAGGGGCTCATCGTGCGTGGCAAGGAGGCCGGCTACCTCACCCCCGATGACGTGCTCGCCGCCTTCCCGGAGATCGATGTCGAGCCGGATCACCTGGAGCGGATCTTCCACGCCTTCCGCGAGATGGGGATCGAGGTCACCGATGGCGACAAGGACTTCGAGGTGGTCGAGGACGACGAGGAGCTGGTGGCCACCGCCGAGGCCATCGACTCGGTCTCGCTCGACGACCCGGTGCGGATGTACCTCAAGGAGATCGGCCGCGTGGCTCTGCTCCGTGCCGAGCAGGAGGTCGCCTACGCCAAGCTCATCGAGCAGGGTGACGAGGATGCCAAGAACGCCCTGACCGAGGCCAACCTGCGACTTGTGGTCAGCATTGCCAAGAAGTACATCGGCCGGGGCATGTCCTTCCTCGATCTGATCCAGGAAGGCAACATGGGGCTGATCCG
>JBEKAP010000221.1:0-5759 GCA_050015875.1 Candidatus Dormibacteria bacterium
GCACGGAATCGGTGCAGGAGCGCGTGCCGGTCGAGGGGGGCGGTCGCGGTGGCCCCATCTCGGGGCGGGGCGGTTTGCATCACGCCATTCTGGCCGCGCGGCGGGGCCGAGGGCCGGCCGGACCTACTCGACGATGGCGACCGTCTGACCCTCCTGGACCACCTCGCCCTTGGTGACGAGGATCGCCGTGATGGTGCCGGAGACGGGGCTGGTCACCGGGATCTCCATCTTCATGGACTCGAGGACCATGATCGTCTCGTCCTCCTCGACCCGCTGGCCAACCTCGGCGACGATCCGCCAGAGGCTCCCGAGCACCTCCGCTCTGACCTCCATGGCGCCTCACCCAGCCCCGAATCCGGGGGCACGGTGGTCGGGCAGGGCGCGCGCACCCTTCCCGACCACCCCCCTCGTCACTCGGCTCGGATCACGCTCCGACGACGAGCAGGCGGTCGTCCACCCAACCGGTCCAGCCGTTCGAGCAGAGGACGTGTGCCCAGGCGCCGCGCACCTCGGTCACCTGCACCGGAAGGTGGCCGCCCAGAGTGGCGATCACCGCTCCGGCCGGGTCGGGCGCGGCCCAGGCCTGCATCCCCTGGGGCGGGACCTTGTGGTCGGGGGTCCAGACCGGCTGGGCCGGAGCCGGAGCCGGCACCGGGGCGGCCGCGGCCTCGGGCGTGAACGGAGCGGCGTAATCCTGTCCGGAGGGTGCCGCCGATGCCGCCTGCGCGAGGGGGCCTGGGGCCGCCTCGAACTCGATGGGAGCGGCCGACTCCGGGTAGCTCTGCCCGGGCGAGTCGAGAGGGTGATAGGGCGACGCCAGTGGCTCGAAGGTCGTCTCCGACGCCTCTCCCCAGGGGCTGGCGGCCGGCTCGGCCTCGGCGGCACCGGTGGCCGCGGTCTCGGCGACGGGCAGCTCCCCCTGCTCCGCCGCAGGGGCCTCGGACGATGTGTCGGGCACGGCGAAGTCGGTGCTGGCAGTGGCGGCCGGCGACCAGGCCCACGGACTCACCGCCGGCGCCTCCTCCGCCGCCGGGGCGACCTCCGCCTCCGGTGCGGCGTCGACCTCGGGCGCCGCCTCGGTCTCGGGCGCCACCTCGGCCTCGGGCGCCACCTCAGCCTCGGGCGCCGCCTCGGCGGTCGCGAACGGCTGACCCTCGTCGGGGTACGTCTCGCCGGCGGTGTAGGCCGGCTCGGGGTAGGTCTCCGCTCCGGTGCTCTCGGCTTCGGGGGCCTCCTCGGGAGCGGCCTCCGCCTCGGGAGCGCCGCCGGCCTCCGGTGCCGGCGCGTACTCGGGGAGAGCCTCGTAGGCGGGGGTGGCCGCGTCCTCGGGAGCCACGGTGTCCTCGGGCGCCGTGCTCTCGTCGACGGCCGGCGCCGGCTCGGCCGCCGCGGTCTCGTCGATCGCCTCGCCCACTCCCACGGCGGCGAACGAGGCGCTGGCACCCGCGGGTGACCACGACCATGGTGTGGCGGCGGCCTCGGAGATGCCGTCGGCAACCGAGGTCGAATCGGCCGCCGGAACCGCCCCGGCCGGCACGGGCGCCTCCGCCTCGCCACCGGCGACACCGACCACCTCTGCCGCCCGGATCCCGGTCGCGGACGCCTCGGTGGTCACACCCGTCAGCCGGAGCACAGCGCTCCACGTCCGCTGAACGTCGCTGGTCGCGGTCAGGAGGCTGTGCTTGCTCAGCCCGTCGAGGACGATCCAGGTGCTGATCACCACCTGCTCGCCGGCCGGGTCGAGGCTGGCGGTCACCGGTCCCGGACGCCTCTCCTCGAGCTCGACCAGGTCGGCGGCGAGGTCGCCGGTCCCTGCCGGGTGGGTGGCATGGGCGAGGTCCACGATGCTGCGCAGGACCAGCCGGTCCCCTCCGATCGGGAGGGTGGCGGTCACCTCGGCGCCCCCGCTCTCCAGCCCAAGGGTGAACTCGGCGCCTGGATCGGCCTCTTCCTCAACGCACCGAACGTCGCTGTCGGCGCTGCACCAATCGAGGATGCGCTGCTTGTCGTCAGTGGCCATGGCCCGGGAACCTCCTGTGGAGCGGTCCGACCGCTCTCGGAGCGAGGGGGGGAGGATGAGATTCTTGCAGGTACTCGGCGTTGAGGGGAGCTTTTTTCACAGGTCAATCAAGGGAGAGACGAAAGCCCTGGGGGCTGGCATCCATCCCGATCGCCCGGTAGAAGGCGTGCGCCTCGGTTCGGCGGGCGCTCGACAGCAGCTGGAGCCGGTGGCAGTCCGCCTCGCGGGCCCTCCGGGCCGCCTCCTCCATGAGGGCTCGGCCCACCCCGCGGCGGTGAAATCTCTGGTCCACGACCACGTTCTCGAGGGCCGCCCAGGGGCGCCCCCCGTGGGTCAGGCTCGGGCGAACGATGAGGAGGTCGACGGTGCCGGCGACCGCTCCGTCAACCGTCGCAACCAGCACCGTGCGGTCCGGGTCCGCGGCGATGCCCGCAAACTGCGTCTCCGCCTCGGCGGCGGTGAGCGGGGGCTCGAGGGAGAACCCGCCGGAGAGCTGGTGGTAGAGGTCGAGCAGGGCGGTCACGTCCGCGGTCACCGCCGGACGCACCTCGACGCTCATGCCGGGGAATTCTGCGCGGGTGTGAGGACCTCGCGGCCGGCCGGCGGCACGGTACGTCGGGTTGGGGTGTACCGCGGGTACTCCAGGGCGGTGGCCACCCCGTCCGCGAGTCTCGTTCCGAACCAGCGCTCCACCAACCAGAGCCCGAGGTCGATCCCGCTCGTCACGCCTCCCGATGTCACCAGCCTGCCCTCGTCGACGACCCTCTCGTCCACGACTCGGACGCCCAATGCCGCCAGGTCCTTGCGGGCCTGGTGGTGGGTGGTGGCACTCAGGTCGCCCACGACGCCGGCGTGGGCGAGGAGCAGGGTCCCGGTGCAGACGCCCGCCATCACCGCGCCCCGTCCGGAGGCGAGCGCGAGCAGAGGCAGCCAGTCGCCGCGGCGCACCTCGCCCCAGGCCCCGACGTCGTCGCGTGCCACCCAACCCCCACCGGGAACCACCACCACGTCGGCATCCGGTGTGAACACGGCGTCGGGCCGGAGGCGGAGCCCGCACGCGCCCGTCACCTGCCGGACGGCGCTGCGCGTCACCATCCGCACGGTCAGCTCGCCTCCGGACTGGGCTGCCCGGCGCAGCACCTCGAGCGGGCCGACGACGTCCAGCTCGTCGACGCCGTCATAGACCACGATGTCGATCCGCACGGAGCGATGGTGCCACAGGCCGGCGGGCTCGCTTGCCCAGAGAGGCGCAGCGGCGTTGGCGCTGAACAAACCAACCGTCTCACCTCGAGGCTCCCCCACCGCGCTCGGGCTCGATCCCGGCGGCCCCTCAGCCGCCGGCTACGTCGTGGCCGTCAGTGGGGAATTCCGTGGCCACAGATGGGGAGTCTGACGTGGCCACGGACACCGGCCATCGCTCCCTCCTTGAGCTTTCGGTCCGGCCATCGTCGCTGTGGCACCGGGCGGTCTGATGAGGTCAGGAGGGTGGCCTCAGGTCAAGTCCCATCTGGTGGTGTGAATTGGGTGGAGCTCTCGCGAGGTCGATGAGCTAAGCAGCGAAGCCCTCCGTGAGTGGGTTGGTGAGCAGCGGGGGGCCGTCGGGGTGGAGCAGGCGGTGAAGAGGCGGCGGTCGTCCTGCCACTCGTCGTGCTGGTCCTGGACCACCGCGGTGGCCAGGCGCAGCAGACTGGCGGTGTTGGGGAATATGCCCACCACCTTGGCCCGGCGGTCGATCTCGGCGTTCAGCCGCTCGATGGCGTTGGTGCTGGAGATCGAGCGCCAGTGGTCGGCCGGGAAGGCCATGTAGGCGAGCACGTCGGCCTCGGCGTTGCGGAGCAGCTCCGCCGCCTTGGAGAACCGGGGCTCCAGCAGCTGAAGGGCGTGGCTCACCGCCTCGTGGGCGGCCTCGGAGGTGGGCTGGCTGAAGATGGTGCGGGTCAGCGCCAGCACCGCCGGAGCGTGGGCCGCGGGCACCGCCGCGCCGATGTTGCGCAGGAAGTGAACCCGGCAGCGCTGCCAGGCGGCCCCGGTGAAGCACTGGGCCAGGGCGCTGCGGAGGCCCTCGTGGGCGTCGGAGATGACCAGCTGGATCCCGCCCAGGCCGCGGCGGATCAGGCTGCGGCAGAACTCCAGCCAGAAGGCCTCGGTCTCGGCCGCCCCCGACATCAGGCCCAGGACGCTCTTCTCCCCGGTCTCCCGGACCCCCACCGCGATCACCGTGGCCTGGCTGACGATCCGCCCCGCCTGGCGGACCTTGTGGTGGGTGGCGTCGAACCAGACGTAGGGGTAGCGGACGTCGTCGAGGGGTCGCTCCCGGAAGGCGGCCAGCTCCTCGTCGAGCAGGGCGCAGATCCGGCTCACCTCGCTCTTGCTGATCTGGCAACCGCCCAGGGCCTCCATGAGGGCGTCGACCTTGCGGGTGCTCACCCCCTGGACGTACGCCTCTTGGATCACCGCCAGCAGGGCCCGGTCGATGCGCCGGCGGGGCTCCAGCAGGGTCGGGAAGAAGCTGCCCACCCGCAGCTTGGGAATCTGGAGCTCAAGGCGGCCGACCCCGGTGTCCAGCGGCTTGGGGCGGTGGCCGTTGCGGTGGGTC
This sequence comes from Candidatus Dormibacteria bacterium, assembly GCA_050015875.1. GTDB lineage: Bacteria > Chloroflexota > Dormibacteria > Aeolococcales > Aeolococcaceae > Changshengia. The sequence continues at coordinate 4,617 of JBEKAP010000221.1, forward strand.
GCCCGATCGGCGGCGCGCTCGTACGGGTCGGCGCCGATCACCACGCTGGCCTCGATCTCGATCAGGCGCTGGATGCCGTGCTCGAGGATCAGGCGCAGCTGGTCGCGGTCGGCGAGGGCGAGTTGGTCGAAGAGTTCCTGGTCTGTCATCCTGGGGTGGGCCATTCGTGGATCTCCTTGAAGGTTGAGCACTCCAAAGAGAACCCCACGGTGGCCTTCTCTGTCTACCCGGTCAGCCCGGCCGAGAAGGCCTCAATTCCCACCACCCTAAGGGACGTAACTTGGCCTCATTCGGTGACCGCGAGTGGCTCCATTAGGTGACCGCAAATGGCCTCATCACCTGACCGGGAGTGGCCTCATTGCGTGACCGTCGACATCTGGACCGATCTCGGACGACTCCTACGGTCCCGCACTCGCTCGCGTACCAGCAACCCCATCGGAGCAAGTCTGCCATTCCCCAAACCAGCCGGTCAGCACTCTCGGGCACTCGCTGGACCAATGCGACGAGACTGCGACGGTTTCTGCGACGGGTCGCCTCAGACTGTGCACGGTGACTGCTCGATCGCCTCTCAGCTCCCCTCGCCTTTGGCTGCGCGCCGGCTGGCCCGCCGGCCTGCTGGTGACCCTGCTCGCGGTGGTGGCCGCGATCCTGCTGCCGATACCGTGGTGGATCACCGTCTCGGTGCTGGTGTTGTGGTGGGTTCTAACCTCGGTCGGGCTCTTCGCTCTAGCCCGGCGCCGGCGGCGCCTCGGGCGGGTCACCGCGCGACCTCCCAAGCAGCTGGCCGATCAGTGGTCACGACTCGCGTGGATGAACACCGCCGCCGGGGTTCTCGTGTCTGTGATGGCCCTCGTCGTGTTCCCGCTGCGAGTGGCGCTGGTCGTCTGCGTGTTCATGGCATGCGGAGTCTTCAGCACCTGGCGGATGCGCCGTTTGGTTCGACGTCGGCTCGTCGGAGCCCACTCGCAGGCTGAGGACCCCGACTGACGCGCACTCGGAACCTACGCGGAGGCGCTTAGCGCTCAAGGGTGATTGGCGCACCCTGGCATCGGCGAACCTGTTCTCCGGCCGGGGCCATGTCGTCCCAGAGGTACCACTCATGGGCCTTCCGGGTAGATCGAAGCAACCTCGCAAGGCCCAGGC
>JBEKAP010000222.1:0-3628 GCA_050015875.1 Candidatus Dormibacteria bacterium
ACTGGACCGGCGATCACAGCGCCGCGGCCCGCCCGCGGGACCGGGGGCCCTCGCCCGGCGGATCGGTTCCGGCTGATCCCTCACCGAGCGGGCCATGACCTGGCTCGCCATCCTCCTCGCCGCCAGCCTGGTGCTCGCCGCCTTCGCCGCGGGCGCCGAGACGGCGCTCACCTCGGTCTCCCGCCTCCGGATGCGCACCCTTGCCGAGGATGGCGATCACCGCGCCAGCCGCGTCGTTCGCCTCCACAACAACCCCAACGGCTACCTCTCGACCATCCTCTCGATCAACACGGTCGCGGTCATCGTCGCCTCGACGGCCACCGCGCTGATCGTCGCCGGCCACGCCCACGGCCTCGCCCAGGCGCTCACCACCGTGGCCCTCGCCGTCTTCGTGCTGGTCTTCTGCGAGATCGCCCCCAAGTCGCTGGCGCTGCGCTTCAATGAGCGGCTGGCGCTCCGCCTGGCCGCGCCGGTCCAGCTCCTGACCCGGCTGCTGCGCCCCGTGATCGGGGCGCTGACCCTGGTGGCCCGCCTCCTCCTCCGTCTCTTCACCCGCGGCCACTCCGCCCCGGGCCCCTTCGTGACCGAGGAGGAGCTGAAGCTCATCCTCGCCATGGGCGAGCGGGAGGGGGTGGTGGAGCAGGAGGAGCGGCAGATGATCGACGGCATCCTGGAGATGACCGACAAGGCCGTCCACGAGGTGATGGTGCCGCGGGTCGACGTCGTCGGCATCGAGGCCTCGCGCAGCCTGAGCGAGCTGATCGCCCTGATCGTCGACCACGGACACTCCCGCATCCCCCTCTACGAGGCGACCATCGACAACGTGGTGGGGGTGGTCTACGCCAAGGACCTCCTCCGTCACGGGGTGAGGAGCGGCGACCCCCGGCCGCTCGCGGCGCTCGCCCGCGAGCCCTACTTCACCCCCGAGAGCAAGCACGTGGGCGAGCTCCTGCGCGAGATGCAGGAGCGGAAGGTGCACATCGCCGTGGTGGTCGACGAGCACGGCGGCACCGCCGGGATCGTCACCTTCGAGGATCTGATCGAGGAGATCGTCGGCCCGATCCGGGACGAATACGACGTTGCCGAACGTGAGGACGTCCAATTCGTGAACGACCGCGAGGTGGTGATCAGCGCGCGCTTCCCGGTCGACGACGTCGCCGAGCTGCTCCACCTCGACGTCGGTGAGACCGAGGCCGATTCCATCGGTGGCCTGGTCTACGAGCGCCTCGGCGAGATCCCCAAGGCGGGAGCGGCGCTGCCACTCGGCTCGGCCACCCTGACCGTCGACCAGGTGCGCCGGCAGAGCATCCAGACGGTCCGGATCGTGAGCCGCGAGCCGTTTCTCGTCGAGCGCGACGGCGGCAGGCGAGCCGGAGCGGCGGAGAGCCCGGGGGTGGCCGACGATCAGCCGGTGTGAGGCCGGCGCGGCACCGCTCCGGGTGACCGCGCCCCCGGCGGTCGCGGCGCGCCGTGTTCGCGGAGCGGTCCGGGGCTGAGATGCCCGGCAGCTTCACGGATGAGGGGATCGTCCTCCGCCGGGTCAACTACGGTGAGGCCGACCGCATCCTGACCGTCCTCACCCGCGCCCACGGCAAGGTCGGGGTCATCGCCCGGGGCGTCCGCAAGGCGGGCAGTCGCATGGCGGCGCAGACCGACCTCTTCGAGCGCAGCCGGATGCAGCTGGCCGAGGGGCGGGGCGAGCTGCTGGTGCTCACCCAGGCCCAGCGCGCGTCGGGGCCGCCGGCCGGTCTCGCCACCGACGCCCGCCGCTCGGCCTGCGCCGCGGTCGTCGCCGAGCTGACCGACCGCGTGCTGGAGGGCCACCAGCCCGACGGGGCCGTCTTCCTCCTGGTCGCGGGTGCGCTCGAGGAGCTCGGCGACGCCGAGCGCGACCCGCGCCGAGCGCTGGTCTGGTTTGCGCGCCAGATGATCGATCGTCTCGGCTATGCCCCCGAGCTGCAGCGATGTGTCTCCTGCTCCCGCCGGCTGCTGGAGGCGACCGCGGCCTTCAGCGCCCCCGGTGGCGGGCTGCTCTGTCCCGACTGCCGGCCCGGCGACCCCGCGGCGATCGATTGCCCGGTGCGGGTCATCAAGGTGCTGCGGGTGGCCGCCGCCGGCGACTCCGCCACCTGGTCCCGCCTGCGTCTCGATCACGAAGCGCTGGCCACCCTGGAGAGGATCATCGAGAGCGAGCTGGAGCACCACCTGGACCGGCGCCTCCGCTCCTGGGAGGTGCTCCGCGCTCTCGAAAGGTGAGGCGGATACACTTGCCGACCATGCCCACCGACTCCGACGACAGCGCCTCCACGCCCCCCACCGGCACACCCCCGGCCAATCTTCTCGAGCGTCTGGTCTCGCTGGGCAAGCAGCGGGGATTCTTCTTCCCGTCGAGCGAGATCTACGGCGGGATCAATGCCCTCTATGACTACGGCCCTCTCGGCACGCGGCTGCGCCGCAACATCCGCAACCGCTGGTGGCGCTCTGTCGTCGAGCTGCGCGACGACATCGAGGGGATCGAGTCGTCGGTGATCATGAATCCGCAGGTCTGGATCGCGAGCGGCCACGTGGCCGGCTTCACCGATCCCCTGGTCGATTGCACGGGCGGCTGCCGCAAACGCTGGCGCGCCGACCATCTGCCCGCCGAGCGCGCCGCCCGCGGCCGGGCGGAGGACGCATCCGGTTGCCCCGAATGCGGCGGACCACTGACCGCGCCCCGACAGTTCAACCTGATGTTCCGCACCTTCCTCGGCCCGGTGGAGGACAGCTCCGCCCAGGTGTACCTCCGGCCGGAGACGGCCCAGGGGATGTTCGTCGATTTCAAGTCCGTGCTCAACAGCAGCCGTCAGCGCATCCCCTTCGGCATCGCGCAGAACGGCAAGTCGTTTCGCAACGAGATCTCCCCGGGGAACTCGATCTTTCGCACTCGCGAGTTCGAGCAGATGGAGATGGAGTTCTTCTGCGAGCCGGGCACCGATGACCACTGGTTCGAGCACTGGCGCGCCGAGCGCTTCCGCTGGTACGTCGAGGAGCTCGGGGTGCGGCGCGCCCGCCTCCGGCTGCGCGACCATGAGAAGGACGAGCTGGCCCACTACGCCAAGGCGGCCACCGACGTCGAGTACCTCTATCCCTTCGGGTGGGGCGAGCTGGAGGGCATCGCGAACCGCACCGACTTCGATCTCTCCGCGCACCAGCGGGCGAGTGGGGTGGACCTCAGCTACCTCGATCCCGCGACCGGCAATCGCTTCATCCCCTACGTCATCGAGCCGGCCGCGGGGGTCGACCGCATCATGCTCACCATCCTCATGGACGCCTTCGACGAGGAGATCGTGCGCGGTGAGACCCGCACCGTGCTGCGCATGCACCCCGACCTGGCACCGGTCCAGGTGGCGGTCCTGCCCCTCTCCAAGAAGGAGGAGCTGACCGTCCCCGCGCGCGCTCTCGAGCACCGGCTGCGTCCCCACTTCGCCACCGACTACGACGAGACCCAGGCGATCGGCCGCCGCTACCGGCGCCAGGACGAGATCGGGACGCCGCTCGCCGTGACCTTCGACTTCGACAGCCTCCAGGACGAGGCCGTCACCATCCGCGAGCGCGACGGCATGACCCAGGTGAGGGTGCCCATCGCCGG
>JBEKAP010000223.1:0-3597 GCA_050015875.1 Candidatus Dormibacteria bacterium
GGCGTCGACCCGTGAGTGCCAGGGGTGAAGGTCGACGACGCCCGCGTTGGCCAGCCAGCCGAGCGTGGCCGCCTCCCGGACCACGATCCACCGCTTGCTCCCGGTCTCGCCCTCGAAGAGCCAGGAGTCGATCCACTCGGGGGCGTGGCTGGGCTTGTCCTTGCGCCAGAAGGAGTGCCCGGTGACGCCGTCGGGGAAGACCTGGGTGGAGAGTGGTCGATCGCGGAGGTAGGGCAGGAGGTACGGAGACATCCGGACGTAGTAGTCGATCATCTGGCGCTTGGTGATGACGGGTTGGGGCCAGAGCGGCTTGTCCAGGTTGGTGAGGCGCAGCCGCCGCGAGCCGATCTGCCACCAGTCGTCCGGACGGAGATGGGGAAGGGCCTCGAGAGCCTGAGCCACCTCGGGCGGAAGCTCGGGGCGCACCACGTCCGGTGGGAGCCCGGGGAACGCGGAGCCGGGGCGAGGCCCCGAGGTGACCGCCATCGGCGCGGGCGCGGCGGCGGCGGCGGGGACGAGCACGCGGACGTCGGCCACCCCCTCGCGGACACAGTCGTCGGCTCCCGCGTCCCCCCGGAGGGCGACGAAGGCCGGATGCCGGAGGACGCCGGACCTGCTCCAGCCGGCGTGGCGAACCTCGCAGACGAGCTGCGGCTCCACCCAGGTGACCGGCTCGGCGAGGCTCGGGGGGGCGGCGAGCACCGAGCTGGGCCGGCGGAGCGGCGCCATGCGGTGGAGGAGGTCAGCGATGGTCGCCTCCCGAAACCCGGTGCCCACCCGCCCGCAGTAATGCCAGCCGCCGGTGCCGCGGATGGCGAGTACGAGAGCGCCGAGGTGACCCCGCCGGCCGTGGCCCTCGGTCCAGCCGGCGATGGCACAGGTCTGGGTGCGCCAGGCCTTGACCTTGATCCAATCAGGGCCGCGCCGCCCCGGCTGATAGGGGGAATCGGCGCGCTTGGCGACCATCCCCTCCAGCCCGAGGCGGGTGACGGCGGCGAAGAACCCCTCCCCGTCCTCCTCGACGTGGTCGGCGAAGAGCAGCGGGCCGGAGGTGCCGATCAGCTCCCTGAGCGTCTTCTTGCGGATGCGGAGCGCGGTGGTCGTCAGGTCCCGTCCGTCGAGCGAGAGCAGATCAAAAGCGACGAACGTTGCCGGATGGCGCTCCGCGGCCCGCCTGGCCTCGTCGGGATCCCCGAGATTGATCCGTGACTGGAGTCGCTCGAAGTCAGGATGTCCCTCCTCGTCGAGGACGACGATCTCGCAGTCGAGAAGGGCGCTGCTCCCGGGCCGGAGCTGGGCGGGGATGCGCACAGCCTCGGGATAGCGCCCGGTCTCGTCCCGGCCGCGCCGGCCGACGACGCGCACGCCCGTCCCGTCGACCGCCACGAGGGCGCGGATCCCGTCGTACTTCAGCTCGTAGAGCCAGCCGGCGCGGGAGAAGGGCCGGTCGCCGGCGAGGGCCAGCATGGGAGAGGGCAGCGGTCCGCCCGCACCACCCACGGCGAGCGACGGGGGGCTGGGCAGGGCGGCGCCGGCCCCGGGCGGCGGAGCGGCCCGGGGATGGCGAGTCCTCTGGCGCGGATCGCCGCCCCCGGCGGCGGCTATCTCCTCGAGGTCGCGCCCGCTCTTGACGGAGCGCTCCTCCCCGGCGGCGTCGTGGCCGGGAACCGCCGCCTCGTCCCGCTTCTTGATCAGCAGGAAACTGCGTTCCTCCTCGGTGCCGGCCCCCGGGTGGCGACCCCGTCCCCCCATCCGGACCAGGGCAAACTCGCCGTGCAGCTTCTCCCCGTCCAACCTGAACTTGATGTCCCCGGCTCGGAGCTGGGCAACCGGGTCGGCCGCCGACTCCCGGGTCCATTCGAAGGAGCCGGCGTCCCAGAGCAGGACCGTGCCCATCCCGTACCCGGAGGGGATCACCCCCTCGAACTCGCCGTAGTCCACCGGGTGGTCCTCGGTCTGGACGGCGAGGCGGCGGGCGGCGGGGTCGAGGGAGGGACCGCGGGGGATCGCCCAGGAGAGGAGCACGCCCCCGTGCTCGAGCCGGAAGTCGTAGTGGAGACGTGTGGCCCGGTGCATCTGGACGCAGAAGCGGCGTCCCTCGGGAAGCCGGCCCCAGAGGCCGCGGTCGGGACCGCCCCGACCCGGTTCCTCACCGCTCGGCTCGGGGGTGCGGGAGAAGTCGCGCTTGCGCCGGTACTCGTCGAGGGCCATCGTCCCTAGTGTCCCGGAACCGGGGGCCGGTGACCAGATCGGAGCGGCTCCGGAGTGGGCGACGGCACGGCCTGGCAGGTGGCCTGCAGATGCCCGGCGGAGGCCCCTGCACTGGTAGAATTGAATTCGCAGACAAGATCGACCGGCCGCCGTCCATGCCCAAGCGACACCACCACCGGCAGGGTTGCCGGCCTCGCTCCCCGACGGGCTTGGCATGGTCGCCAGCCACCCTCCTGAGGAACCGCAGCTGACCCAGACCACGCCCTCGATAAAGCGCGAATTCCCCGATGGCAAGAAGCCAGCACCCCAGAGCGGCGGGGGCGGAGGCAGGGGCGGAAAGGATGGGGACACCTACTCCGCGCGCCAGCTCGAAGCGCTCAAGGGGCTCGAACCGGTCCGCCGGCGTCCCGGGATGTACATCGGCTCGACCGACCTCCGGGGGCTCCACCATCTCATCAGCGAGATCGTCGACAACTCGATCGACGAGGCCATGGCCGGCTACTGCGACACCATCCTGGTCACCCTCCACGAGGACGGGTCGGTATCGGTCCTCGACAACGGCCGGGGCATCCCGGTCGACATGCACCCCACCGAGAAGAAGGTCGGTCTGGAGATGGTGCTCACCGAGCTCCACGCCGGTGGCAAGTTCGGGGGCGGCGGCTACAAGATCGCAGGAGGCCTCCACGGGGTGGGCGCGTCGGTGGTCAACGCCCTGAGCGAGCGCCTCGTCGCCGAGGTCTACAAGGAAGGGAGGGTTTACCGCCAGAGCTACCAGCGCGGCTACCCCGACGGGCCGATGGAGACCCTTGGCCGCACCTCCCTGCGGGGGACCAGGATCCAGTGGTGGCCCGACCCCAAGGTCTTCCCGGATCGCACCCACGACTGGAAGACGGTGGCCGATCGGCTGCGTGAGCTCGCCTTTCTGACCAAGGGCGTCAGCCTGACGCTCGTCGACGAGTCGCGGGGCTTCCGCTACACGTTCTACTTCGAGGGCGGCATCCGCGCCTTCGTCGGCTACCTCAACGCCAATCGCAACGTCGTCAACCTCCGACCGATGTACGTGGAGCGGGAGATCGACGGCAACATGGTCGAGATCGCGGTCCAGTACCAGAACAGCGCCTTCACCGAGCACGTGCTGGCCTACGCCAACAACATCAACACCGAGGAGGGCGGCTCCCATCTGACCGGCTTCCGCTCGGCACTCACGGCGACCCTCAACAAGTACGCGCGAAAGGCCGCGATCCTCAAGGAGAACGACGCCAATCTGAGCGGCGACGACGTCCGCGACGGGCTGACCGCGGTGATCAGCGTCAAGCTCCAGGAGCCGCAGTTCGAGGGCCAGACCAAGACCAAGCTGGGCAACAGCGAGGTGACCGGTCAGGTGTC
>JBEKAP010000224.1:0-3570 GCA_050015875.1 Candidatus Dormibacteria bacterium
TCGGTCATCGCGCGGCGAGATTCAGTCCGACTCCGCAGCCTGGCCGCTCCTCTCGGCGCTCAGTGCCTCGACGGGGCTGAGCAGCTCGTGGATGCGCTGGCGGAAGGCGACCTCGTCGCGCCCCTCCGCGCGGCGGCGACGGCTGGCGAACCACTCGCGGAGCCCGATGGACGCACCGCCGAAGACCACCATGAGGACCAGGGTCGTGACCAGCGGAGCGTTGCTGTGGCTGTCGTTGTGGGGGATGAGCAGCACCTCGACCACACCGAACATGGCCAGGGCGAAGCAGGCGAGCCAGGCACCTCGGTGCCAGTGATGCAGGTCCCAGCCGGGAAGGAAGCGCAGGGGGAGCAGGCCGATCGCGCTCCCCACCAGGCCGCTCACGAACATGCTGGCGAGGAAGTCGTCGAGGACGGTCAGACCGAAGAAGGCTCCCCCGCCCCTGGCGGCGCCGTTGACGGGGATCCAGGCAAACCAGGCGACGACGGCGATGGCGATGGTGGTCAGCGCGGAGAGGGCGACGATGTGCCCCCGGTGCTTCGCTGACGGCTTGGCGGAGAAGGCGACCCCGGCGATCACCCCGTAGAGGTAGCCGGGTTCGAAGTCGGAGAGGCGCGAGATCAGGACGCACGCCGCGGCCACGGCCAGGCCGGCGGGGAGGGCGTGCGGTCGCCAGGAGGTCTCCGCGTGCCGGGCCTGGAGGTAGATGCGGGTGACCAGGGCTGGGATCGCCGCCCCGGCGCAGATGGCCAGCACCACGGCGGCGTACCCGTAGAGCGTCGCCGCGGTCGGTCCGAAGTGGGGATTGAGCAGAGCCCCCGCCAGGGCACCGAGCAGCACCACTCCGGCGAATCCCAGCCAGGCGCGCCCCGATCCCTGCTCGGCCGCCGCTTTCGGCTCAGCACCCTCGCCAGCGCCGTCCTCCTTCCGTCGCAGCCAGCGCAGACGCCGCCGCCACCACTCCCGGATCTCCGCGTAGTTCTCCTGGAAGGTGAGGTTGAAGAGCTGGGAGGGGAAGGTGACGAGCAGGATGGCCGCCAGCGACAGGCCCACCCCGGCAGCCACCGTCGCGGCGGAGGCGAGTGCCTGGGCGGGCGTGGGAAGAGAGCTGGCGATGGTCGAGATGTCGGGATTCGGGCGGGGGCCGGCGGCGACCGGTCCGCTGACCTCGCGCACCGCCGGCGAGCCCGTGATCGCCGGCCCGCTCACCGTCGGCGTTGCCGGCCCGCCGGTCTGATCGCTGGTGAACGTGCCGGTGGCGCCGTTGGTGTCGGTGAAGGTCCCGGTGATCTCGAGCGAGCCCGTCGCGCCGCTGACGGTGGCGACCCCGTGCCACGTGTAACCCGGCTGCGAGCCCGTGCAGGTGAGGCTCTGCCCGGTCAGCGTGCCGGAGAACGTCTCGATGCCGTCGGTGCCGGAGAAGGTCCCGGTCTGCTGGTCATAGGAGGTGATGTCCCAGTCCTGGGGGAAGGAGCCGCCGTCGGCGACCGCGACCATGTGGAAGGTACCGAGCATGTCGATCGGCCCGCCGGCCAGAGCCGCGGTGGCGGAGAGGCACAGCGCCAGCACCGCACCCGCCGCCGCGCCGGGGAGCCGCACCCGGAGGCGCGCCCTGGCCCGATGCCCCGGGTTGCTCCAGAGCCCCACCCTCGCGTCCTCCGTCTGGCCATTCACCGGATTGTCCTGGCCCCGTCTCCCGGCCGGTCCGTCCCCGCCGCGGGCACGCCCTCACGGTGAGGGCGTGGCGGCACGGCTGAACCGCTGGTCGACGTGGGCTCGTCACAGCGAATATACAGATTCCGGCCGACGTGCGATGCTCGACTGCGGGCCCGGATGGGCCGGCCATCCGCAGTGACCGCGGGTGACCACGGCGGGTTTGGAGGGTACGAGCGAGATGGGCCGGATCGTGCATTTCGAGATCACCGCGGATGACGTCCCCCGGGCTCGGCGGTTCTACGAGATCTTCGACTGGGAGATCACCGATGCGGGCATGCCCGGAGCGGACTACTGGCTGGCCAAGACCGGGGATGGCGGCATGGGCATCGATGGGGCGATCATGCCCCGGGCCTACAACGCGCAGCCGAGCATCGTCTGGATCGGGGTCGGTGACCTCGATGCCACCATCGCGCGCGTGGTCGCCGCCGGCGGCAGCCTGGTCGGAGAGAGGCAGACCGTCCCCGGTGTCGGCGACACGATCTACGCCAAGGACACCGAGGGCAACACCTTCGGGATCATCCAGCCGCTGCCGCGCATCTAGCCTCCGGCGTCCGGATGATGGCTCCCTCTCCCTCGCCGCTGCGATTCACGACCGGCGATCTGCTCCGCGCGGATGCCGAGGCGCTCGTCAACGCCGTCAACTGTGCCGGCGTCATGGGGCGTGGGGTCGCCCTGCAGTTCAAGCGCGCCTTCCCGGCGAACTTCACCGCCTACGCGGCCGCATGTCGACGGGGTGAGGTGCGCGTGGGCCGGATGTTCACCTTCGAGACCCGTCTCCCGGCCAACCCACGTCTCATCATCAACTTCCCGACCAAGCGGCATTGGCGGGAGCGGAGCCGGTTGGCGGACATCGACGCGGGGCTGCAGGCCCTGGTCGACGAGGTGATCGCGCGAGGCATCACCTCGATCGCCCTGCCCGCGCTCGGCTGCGGCCTGGGCGGCTTGGACTGGAGTGCGGTCCGACCCCGGGTGGAGGCGGCCCTGGCGGGCCTCGACGGGGTTCGGGTCACGGTCTTCGAGCCCCAGTCCTGAGGCGAGCGGCAACCCCTGACCGGCCCCTGTCACGCGCCATCGCGGCCGGCGTGACAGGGGGAGGCGAGGGTGTTCGGGTCAGTGGCCGCGGGGTGTCCAGGAGAAGCGGAGCAGCGCCACCACCAGGCTGGCGACCGCCCAGGCGCCGAGTACCAGGAGGTCGCCGCCGCTGATCCCCGCCCCCTTCGTGGCCGGGTCGAAGCCGGCGCGCAGGGCGTCGGCCAGGGGCCGGGCCGGGAAGAAGCTGGCCAGGTTGGCGAGCCACGTGGGGACGTTGGTCAGCGGTACGAAGATGCCCGAGATGAAGGAGAGGGGAAGCAGCGTGAGCTGCACGACGGGTTGGGCCGCATCCGCGTTGCGGACAAAGCTGGCCACAGCGAAGGCGATGCAGCAGAAGGTTGCCGCCCCCACCGCGGTGGCGATTGCCACCCCGGGGATGGTGTGGGTGGGCAGGGGGCTGTTGTAGAAGACAGCACCGATGGCGAGAAGGAGGGCGCACATGAAGAAGGCGGCGACCACGGCCACCAGGGCGCGGCCCGCGATGGGGACGAAGGCGGGGATCGGGGTGGCCCGCCTGCGCTTGAGGATGCCGTTCTCGCGCTGCCGGACCACGGCGACGAGCAGGCTGCTGTAGGCGGCCGAGATGATGCCGAAGGCGGTCAGCCCGGGAATGTAGTAGGTGGCCACCCTGACCATGGCTCCGCTCGGGAGCTGCTCCATCCCATTGCCGAAGAGGGCGATGAAGATGACCAGGAAGAGGACCGGCACGAGGACGGTGGCGAAGCGTGCCTGACGGTTGCGCGTGAATCCGATGAGGTCGAA
>JBEKAP010000225.1:0-3534 GCA_050015875.1 Candidatus Dormibacteria bacterium
TCGAGAAGCTGGTCGGCGAGCACGAGATCCACTACTTCATCGCCGCCGGGAGCGGGGGCGGCCCGGGCGTCGGCAGCTCGGCCGAGTCCAGCGAGATCGCCGCGTGGGTAGAGAGCCACTTCCGGACGGTGACCGTCGGCGGCACCACCCTGTACGACCTCACCAGGCCGCTGGCCCAGGCCTAGCCGAAGGTGAAGTCGTACGCCTCGACCCCGGGGGACACGGTGAGGACGAGCAGGCCCGTCTGCTGGGACGTGCCCGACAGCAGCGTGTACAGGCCGGGTACGCCGGAGACGTCGACTGCCGGCAGCGCCCGGCCGTTCAGGGTCAGGGAGACGGTGCCGCTGCCGCTCAGAGCGAGGTAGACGTCCTTTGCCAGGAACTCGAGCTCCAGGCGCGCGTTCGCACCCGCCGTGGCCTCCTCCGCCCCTATGGTCCAGGTCCCCGAGAGGCCGTATTCGGCGGGGCCGATGGAGCTGGGGAACGTGTAGGTGTGCGGCACGTTCTCGACCGGGGTGGCCCCGGCGAGGTACTCCAGCCGGCTGTAACCGAGATAGGTCTCGGGGCTCAGGAGCCCGCTGGGCGTGAGATCGGGCACGTTGGTCGCCGGCGGCAGGGTCACCTCCGGGTCGGCGTCGGTGAGGAGCTGGCGGATGGCCGTCTCCGTCTGACCGTATTGACCCTCGCCGAAGGCTTCGTAGCGCACCTCACCCGACGCGTCGATGAGGTAGTCCGCCGGCCAGTACTGGTTGTCGTACGCGTTCCAGGTCGAGTAGTCGTTGTCGACGGCGACGGGGTAGGTGATGCCGAACTGCTTGACCGCGCTCTGGACATTGGAGACGACGTGCTCGAAGGCGAACTCCGGCGTGTGCACGCCGACCACCACCAGACCATCGGCGCCGTACCGCTGGTACCACGCCTCGACGTGGGGGATGCTGCGCTGGCAGTTGATGCAGGAGTAGGTCCAGAAGTCGACGAGCACCACCTTGCCGCGCAGCGACGGGAGGGTGAGCGGCGCACCGCCCGGTGTGTTGATCCAGGCGGCGATGCCCTGGAAGTCAGGAGCCCGGCCGCAATCCTGGAGGGCGGAGGAGGTCGTGCAGCTCATCAGTGAGGCACCCGCGGTGGGGCTGGGGAGCGGGCTCTGCCCGGACTTGGCGGCGCTCCCGCCCGCGGTGAGGCTGGCACCGGACGTGGCCGCGCTCCCGCCCACGGTGAGGCTGTGGAGCTGACCCTGGAGGGACGTGCCGCCCTCGACGCTGCCCTGGAGTGCGCTGGTGTACCCGGGGACGTCCTGCTGCAGCCCGTCGGTGAGATTGAGCGCGATGGCGAGGGTCATGGCGATGAGGACCGCTCCGCCACCGATCCGCATCCCGCGTGCCCGCTCGCGCATCGCACGGACGCGATCGATGACCGCGTCGCCGGCCAGCGCGACGGCGAGCAGGGGGACGCCGGCTCCGGCCGCGAAGGCGAGCGTGAGCAGCAGGCCGGTGAAGCTCAGGTGGTTGGTGGCTCCGATGACCGAGATGGCGGCGAGCACTGGCCCGGCGCAGGGGACGAAGACCGCACCCAGGCCCAGACCCAGGACGAATCCCCCCCGCGAGCTCGACGGGTGGGGCGCATGCAGGCGGAGGAAGGGGCGCTCGAGGATCTCCGCGATCGCAGGCACCAGCAGGCCGAGGCCGAAGAGGCCGAGCAGCACCAGCCCGGCGTCGCGCAGCAGGTCCAGGGGGAGCCCGAGGGCACTCAGCACGGTGGTGCCGAGGAGGGTGACGAGGCTGAAGCTCACCACCAGGCCGACCACCACGGCGACGGAGCGCCACCGCCGCGAGGCCGGTGCCGTGCCCGTGGCCCCGGCCACCAGAACGATCGGCAGCACCGGCAGGATGCACGGCGAGATGCCGGTGATGAGTCCCGCGACGAGACCGACGAGGAGAAGGCTGATCATCCCGTTACTCGAGTCACCTTACACGGGACCCCCCCATGGCCCCCCGAGCGAATTGCGCTCAGCGCGCGCAGGCCTGTCTTGACGTCGATGGCCACCACCGCCGGCTGGTGGTCACCATCGACGTTCCCGAGGCGCCTCCGGCCGGGAGCTACACCGCCCCGGCCCCCCGCCCGCTGCGGCTCTCCACGACTACGGCGGCCAGGCCCAGCAGCGCCAGTCCGGACCCCACCAGCGGCGTGGCACGGAGCCCGAAGGTGGAGAGGACCAGCGCCCCCACCAGCGGGCCCCCGGCGATGCCGACGTTGAAGGACGCCGAGTACCAGGCCGAGGCGATGTCCGTGCGGCGCGGCGCCACCACCAGGACGTGGCTCTGCAGGGAGATGGCGACGCCGGCCAGGCCGATGCCGGCGCAGGCCTCGAGGGCGACGGTCGCCGCACCCGAGGTACCGAAGGCGAAGAGGGCGAGCAGCGCGGTCGCGAGCACGCCCGCCGGGCCGACCCGCGCCAGCCTGGGTCGCCGGTCGAGCAGGAAACCGGTGCCGACGATCCCCGCCGCGTCGGCGATCCCGGTGAGCAGCAGGATCGGCGCCACCGCCCGGAGGGGCAGACCGCTGACCCGGGTGAGGAACTCGGTGACGTACGTGTAAGCGGTGAAGGAGCCGCTCACGCAGAGGATGGTGGTGAGCACCGTCAGCAGGTAGCGGCGCCGGTCCGGGTGGGTGCCGGCGGCGGCGTGGCCCTCCCCCGAGCACATCGGCGGCAGGAGCGCGGCCAATGCGGCGAGGTCGATCAGGCCCAGGCCACTCAACCCCGCGAACGCGAGCCGCCACCCCGCCAGCTGACCGATCCAGGTCCCGGCGGGAACCCCCAGGATCAGGGCGATCGAGCTGCCCGCAAACACCCCGGCGACCGCCCGTCCCCGGGCACCGGGCGGGAAGAGGGCGACCGCGACCACCGCGACGATCGACCAGAACAGCGCCTGGGCGAGGGCGATCACGACCCGCGCCGCGATCAGCCACCCGTAGCTCGGAGCCACCGACGCCGCCAGGGTCGCCAGCACGAAGGTGGCCAGCAGGCCGGCGAGGAGAGGGCGCCGGGGGATGGCGCGGGTCAGATGGGTGAGCGGCGCCGACACGGCCACGACCACCAGGGCGTAGATGGTCACCAGCAGGCCGACGGCGGAGAGCGAGACGCGCAGGCCCGCGGAGAGCTGGGGGAGCAGCCCCACCGGCAGGTTCTCGCCGGTGACGAAGCAGAACGCGGCGCCGCCCAGCGCTCCGAGCGCCGCCAGCGCCGCGGCCGGGTGCCGGGAGGCGAGCGGGGCGTCCTCAGCCGGGAGCGTAGGTGTGCGTCGCCTCGTCGATGGTCGTGAGGTAGCTCGATCGCCCGTAGACGGAGGCATCAGCGCCGCCCCCGGGCGAGAGCCGGCCGCGCACCTGGTCAAGGCTGACGAACCCCTTGCGCGCCATCCAGGCCTGGAGCCCGTCGAGCAGCGCCACCGCGTGCTCGGGCCCGTGGCGGAGCAGCGAGGAGGTGCTCATGACCACGTCGGCGCCGGCCAGCAGGTAGGCGGCCACGTCGTGGGC
>JBEKAP010000226.1:0-3504 GCA_050015875.1 Candidatus Dormibacteria bacterium
TGCCGCCCTGCCACCCGGGCGATGGCGACCGCTTCCCGTGCTCCCTTCTCGGGGGAGAGGCGTCCGGCGAAGAGGAGGCGCGTCGAGGTGCCGGACACGCGCGAGGGGATGGTCGCGGTGGGGATCCCGGGACGGAGCACGGCGTCGATCTCCACGCTGCGCCGCCAGGAGACCGCCTGGGCCTCGGAGACCGCGGCGACGAGCGGCGGATGGGCGCTCCTCCGGGCGGTGGCCAGGGCCGCGCCGACAGCTGCGTCGGCGGGCATGTGCAGGGTGTGCAGCACCGGGGTGGCGAGGGTCGTGGCGCGGCGGATCGCGGGGATGTCGAAGGCGTGGTTGTGGATCACGTCGAACTCGCGCGATCCGATCAGCGCCAGGGTGGTGGCGAAGGCCGAATCGGACCGGGCGCCGGCGTCGGGCCCGCGGTCGGGGCGGAAGAGGGTCGCCCCGAGCAGGGCGGCGTCCACGCCCGTGTCGACAACCCGCACCCCGTCCACCCGGGAGCCGCGGGCGGCGAAGACGGCGACCTCGTGGCCGCGGCCGGCGAGCCCGCGGGCGAGATCGACCAGGAAGGTCTGCACCCCGCCCAGCTGGGGCTCGCGGAGGGGGGCGATGAGCGGGGCGATGAGGGCGATGCGCATGCTATCGGGCGTCATTGAACCGCCAACACGATGTCTTGGCGACCGGCATCACGGATTCGAAAGGTGGCCTGGGGTGGAATGGGCTCGCTACCGATCTCGGACCTCCCCTCCGGGTGGTGCCGGCCGCGGACTGCGACCGGCGCCACCCCCCAGGTCCGGGGAGGCGCTCCAGGTTCCAGGAATGGTGAAGAGGTTGATGGGGACGCGGAAGGGCACGGCGGAAGGCGGACGGGCCGCCGGCCGCGGGCGCGCGCGCGTAACCACGGTCGCGGCGCTCGCGGGCGTGGGGTTCCTGATCACCGCCTGCGGCACCACGAGCAGCTCTCTGCCGGGCGGGTTCCGTGGATTCCGGGACGGCAACCTCACCGATGGGAGTGTGGTCAGCCTGAGCGGGACGACGCTCGTGCTCAGCACCTCGAGCGGCCAGGTGACCGTCCACTTCTCGAGCTCGACGCCAATCAGCGTGACCAGCACCGGCAGCGTCTCCGACATCACGGTCGGGAGCTGCATCACGGCGACCGGCAGCGACGCGACGGGCACCCTCACCGCGGACCGGGTTACGGTCTCGCCGGAGGTCGACGGCTCATGCCCGGCGAGCTCGTTCTCGGGGGGTAATCCTGGCGGATTCGGCGGTGGCCGCCCCAACTTCACCTTCGCTCCACGCCCCTCCGGCGGGTTCGTCTCCGATTTCGCGAGCGTCAGGGGTGTGGTCACCGCCGTCAGCGACGGCGCGGTGACCGTCCTGCCCAGCGGCGGCTCCAGTCAGGGGATCACGGTGCCCAGCACCGCGACGGTGTCCACGACGACCACCGGCGCCACCTCCGACCTGGTCTCCGGCTCCTGCGTCGCTGCGGTCGGACCCAGGAGCTCCTCCGGGGTGGTCACCGCCAGCTCCCTGCTCATCGAGCCCGCCGGCCCCTCCGGCTGCTTCACGGGCGGGAGCGGGTTCGGCGGCTTCGGCGGTGGGGGCTTCGGCGGCGGGGGCTTCGGCGGGTCCGGAGGCGGTGGGGGCGGGACCACCACCACGACGACCACCAGCTCCTAGTGTCCGACGTGGCGAGAGGCTGCGCTCGGCGCCCGGCTGCGCGAGACTGATGCGATGCGAATCCTGGTTGCCGAGGACGATCCCGGTCTCCGCTCCGTCCTGATCCAGGGCCTGGAGGACGCCGGCTATCAGGTGGACGCCGTCGGCCGGGGCGACGACGCCATCGACCAGCTGAAGTTCTACGAGTACGACGTCGCCGTGATCGACTGGCGGATGCCGGGCGGAGCCGGCATCGACGTGGTCCGCTGGGCGCGCCGCAACGAGCGGCCCACCGCGATCCTGATGCTGACCGCCCGGGACACGCCGCCGGACCGCGTGGAGGGGCTCGACGCCGGGGCCGACGACTACCTGGTCAAGCCCTTCGACTTCGGCGAGCTGCTGGCCCGGATCCGTGCCCTCCAGCGCCGGCCGCGAGGGGTCGACGCCCCGGTGATCACCCGGGGCAGCCTCGCGCTCGATCCGCTCCGCCGCGAGGTGACCGCAGGCGGCCGCCCTGTCAACCTCACCACCACCGAATACAACATCCTCGAGCTGCTGATGCGGCGCTCTCCCGCTGTGGTCGATCGCAAGGCGATCGCCGAGCACGGCTGGCGGGACGAGACCGACGCACTCGGGTCCAACGCCATCGACGTCCAGCTGAGCCGGCTTCGGGCCAAGCTCCCGAGCGCCGGCATCCGGATCGTGACCGTGCGCGGGGCGGGATACCGGCTCGAGGCGGCGGGGTGAGCTCGGGGCTCCTGGCACGGGTTGGTCGCGCCGTCGGTCGATTCTCGGGAGGGGGTCCGGCCGGCGCCGGCGAGTCCGGGCGGGACGCGCTGCGGCGGGTGAGGGTGGCCGCCACCCGGGTGGCCCTGGTCAGCACCGCCATCGTCGCCGGCGCCTACCTGGTGATCGCGGTGGTGGTGGTGCTCATCGTCACCGGGCGGGAGACGTCGGAGATCGACACCCAGCTGACCAGCGCGGTCTCCCATTCCGCCACGGACGCTGTGGCGGGCAACCTGACGCCGGACCGGACCGCAGGCTCCCCGCTGCAGTACTGGGTCATCGCCTCCGACGGCACCCAGTTCGTCTCCTACCCGCAGGACCCGAACTACACGCTCACGACCTCCTCCTCCAGCGAGCTCCCGAGCACCGCCGCCGAAGCCGGTGCGAGCCCGCAGACCGTCTCCATCGACGGCGAGGATTTCCGGGTCGTCGTCAGCGCCATTCCGCCGGTGACCAGGGAGGTCCCGATCGCCTACGACCCCGTCAGCGGCGATCCCATCTATGCGCCCTACACCCTGGTGCAGATCGCGATCGGGGAGTCCTTGAACGGTGTCGGCTCCGCCGAGGGCAACCTGATCCTGGCGGAGGCGATCGTCGGCCCGATCCTCCTGCTCGCCGTCTTCCTCGGCGCCCTCACCATCGGCCGGCGGGTCGCCGCCCCCATCGAGGAGGCCCGGGTGCGCCAGATGGAGTTCACCGCCGACGCCTCCCACGAGCTGCGCACCCCGCTGTCTGTGATCGAGGCGCAGACCTCGCTCGCCCTGGCCCAACCGCGGGATGTCGCCTGGTACCACGCCGCCTTCCAGCGGGTGGAGGGGGAGAGCGGAAGGATGCGACGGCTCGTCGAGGACCTCCTCTGGCTCGCCCGCTTCGACACCACCCGGGATCGCACCCAGGCGGAGCATGTGGACCTGGCCGTCCTCACCCACATGGCGGCCGATCGGTTCACGGCGGTCGCCGAGGCCAGGGGCGTCCGGCTCACGGTCCGGACCCCGCCCGTGCCCCTCGCCATCCATGCCCCGCCGGATTGGTTGGACCGCCTGCTCGGCGTCC
>JBEKAP010000227.1:0-3481 GCA_050015875.1 Candidatus Dormibacteria bacterium
CCGGGTCACCCACCCGGGGCTGCACTACGACAACACTGTCGGCTCGGTGCTCACCGGCAACCACAGCTTCACCGGCATCCTCGGCCAGGGGACGATCGCCATCCTCCTCCTGGTCGGCTTCGAATCGATAACGTCGCTGGGAGCCGAGGCCAAGAACCCCAAGAAGGACATCCGCCGCGGCATCCTCCTCTCCCTCGCCATCCAGGGCCTGGTGATGTACATGTTCGAGTACTTCGCCGCCAACATGGTGGTGGGCAGCTCGGTGAGCGGTGGCGGCGCCAGCGGCTACTCCGCCGCGGCCGCGGACTCGGCCCCGATCGGCACCATGATCAAGAACATGGGCGACATCGTCTTCGGGGGCAGCGTGGGCACGGTGCTCGCCCTGATCGTCGCCGCCACCGTCCTCATCGCTCTCTTCGGGACCATGCTCGCCTGCCTCAACACCGGCGTACGGATCACCTACGCGATGGGGCGGGACAAGGAGATGCCCTCCATCTTCGGCCTGCTCCACGGCCGGTTCGCCACCCCCCACATGGGGGTGTGGATTCTCGGCGGAGTCAGCGCCCTGCTCGGCATCTACGGCGTCCTCAACTCCGACAACCTTGCGGTGATCATCTACGGCTCCAACATCGGCACCTTCCTCGTCTACGGCGCCACCAACGTGATCGCCCTGGTCGCCTTCTGGAGCGCCCATGAGCGCGGCTTCTTCAAGCACACGCTGGTTCCCGTCCTGGGCGCGCTCGCCAACCTGGCCATGCTGCTGGGGGTCCTCTACCTGGCCTTCACGGCCGGCGACCTGAAGGTCAACGGCGTACCCGTGGTGGGCTCGCAGACCCAGAGCGACGCGCTCACCGCCGTCGCCGTCGTGGTCATCTGGTTCGTCGCCGGAGCGGCCTGGTTCGTCTGGAACAGCCGCCGGCTCGGGCGGTCAGCCCGGGTGCACCACCCCCATCCGGCGGCAGTCGCCTCCTGACCCGGGGCGCCCTGGCGCCTCACCAAGCACCTCTCCTCCTCACGGCCGCGCTCCTGGTCCTCCCCACTCGGCGGGGGAGGGCCGGGGGGCGGTCTTTGTGCGTCGCGCCCCAAAAACCCGGCCAGTTTTTGGTGCGCCACGCCCACCCATCTCGCCGGGGAGACTCCGCTAGGTTGGGCGCCGCAGGATCGGGTCTGGCACGGAGATCTTCCTTTGCGACTGATTGCGCGCGTCCGCGCGGGCGGCAGCCTGGCCATCGTCGGCGCCACCTTCCCCCTCGTCACCCACGCCGCCACGCAGGCGGCAAACCAGAGCGCGGGTGTTGCCGTCGACACCGTCTGGGTGATCCTCGCCGGGATGCTGGTCCTCTTCATGCAGGCCGGCTTCGCCATGCTCGAGATCGGCTTCTCCCGGATGAAGAACGTCGGCACGGTGGCGGCCAAGATCATCGTCAACCTCTCGATCAGCTCGATCATGTGGTGGGGAGTCGGTTTCGCCCTCGCCTTCGGCGCCGGCAGCGGGTTCCTCGGGCACCTCATCGGCGGTGGCGCCGGCTTCTTCCCCTCGTTCACCCCGGGCTCGACGCTGGACCTGCCCGCCCTGCACGGGTCGGACGTCCCCGCCGCGGCCAAATTCTTTTTCGAGTTCGTCTTCTGCGCCATCTCGCTGGCGATCGTCTGGGGGACGATGCTGGAGCGGACCAAGTTCATCGTCTACATCCTCTTCGCCATCCCGTTCGCCGGATTCATCTACCCCCTGATCGCCCACTGGGTGTGGGGCGGCGGCTGGCTGGGCGGCCTCGGCGTCGAGGACTTCGCCGGATCGGGGGTCGTCCACCTCACCGGTGCCAGCGCCGCTTTCGCGGGGCTGCTGCTCCTCGGGCCCCGCATCGGCAAGTACGGCCGCGACGGCAAGCCCAACGCGATCCCGGGGCACAACATGCCGCTCGCCCAGCTGGGCGTGCTCATCCTCTGGTTCGGCTGGATGGGATTCAACCCGGGCTCCACCTTCCAGGCCCTCAACCTGCACTTCGCCGACGTCCTCATCGTCACCAACCTGGCCGCCGCCGCCGGGGCGCTCTCCGCCATGACCGTCATCTACCTCCGGCAGAAGAGCCTCGACGTCGGCATGATCGGCAACGGCGCCATCGCCGGGCTCGCCGCGGTCACCGCGCCCTCCGGATTCATCCAGCCCTGGGCGGCCCTCATCGTCGGCGCCGTCGCCGGGGTGATCGTCGTCTTCGGCGTCTATCTCATCGACAAGTTCATCGACGATCCCCTGGGCGCCCTCTCCGCTCACGGGCTGGCCTGCGTCTGGGGGCTCCTCTCCTGCGGGCTCTTCGCCGACCCCCTGCTCGCCAAGGTCGACGGCGTCGGCAGGGGTGGCCTTTTCTACACCGGGGACTGGGCCCAGCTGGGTGCCCAGGCGGTGGCCGTCGTCGCCATCTTCGCGACCGTCTTCTGCCTCTCCCTCGGCCTCTTCTGGATCATCAAGAAGACGGTGGGGCTCAGGGTGAGCGAGCGCCACGAGATCGAGGGCCTCGACATCAGCGAGCATGGCATGTGGGGTTACCCGGAAACCTTCATGCCGGTGCCCGGCGGGGCATATATTCACCCTGACGCAATCTCCGGGGCGACGCGGCAGCTGCTCGCCTCGGGCAGAGGAGAGACGACGACATGAGGAAGGTGGAGGCCATCATCCGGCCGGACCGGCTCCAGGCGGTCCAGGACGCCCTCGATGCCCTCGGGACGTCCGGTCTGACGATCACCGAGGTGCTCGGCTGCGGCCGTCAGCGTGGCTACACCGAGATGTACCGGGGCACCCGTGTCCACATCTCCCTGCAGCGGAAGGTCAAGGTCGAGGCTGTGGTGGTCGATTCGAGGGTCGACGCGGTCGTGGAGGCGATCGCCACCGCCGCTCGCACCGCTGAGATCGGCGACGGCAAGATCTTCATCATCCCGGTTGAGGAGGCCGTGCGCATCCGCACCGGCGAGCGCGGCGAGGTCACCATCCAGCATCTCGAGGCCGAGCACTGGGGACACTGACCGGCGGTCTCCGGGGAGCACGCTGGGCCCTATCGCCCTGATCCCCTGACCCGAGCCCACCCGCGTCGCGGTGAGCGCCCAGGGCGTCGCCGGAACGTCGATTCGCGGGCCGGTCGGTTGCCGGGTCATGGTCGGGCTCCGCCGCGCTAGCGCACAACCCGGCCGCCGGCTGCGTTGTGCCGGACGCACATATGAGCGGATTAGCCGTGGCTAATACGATGTCGAGACATATCAGCGTCCAGACCGGACGGCACGGGGAGGTTCTGATCTGATGCTTCTGGCACAACTCGTACCAGATCCAAGCTGGCTCAACTCCGGGGACAACGCCTGGCAGCTGACTGCCGCGACCCTGGTGGGACTGATGAGCGTCCCGGGGCTGGCGATCCTCTACGCGGGGATCATGAAGCGGAAGTGGGCCGTGAACTCGGCCATGATGGTGCTCTACGCGTTCGCGATGACCCTC
>JBEKAP010000228.1:0-3461 GCA_050015875.1 Candidatus Dormibacteria bacterium
CTCCACCGACTGGCGGCAGAGCTCATTGAACCGGGCGACGCCGAACTCCTCGATCTGGCGCTTGCCGCTGATCTTGAGGGACTTCTCCACCTCGAGCTCGACCGGGAGCCCGTGGGTGTCCCACCCCCCCTTGCGGGCCACGGCATACCCGCGCATCGACATGTAGCGGGGGAAGAGGTCCTTGAAGGAGCGGGTCAGGACGTGGTGGATGCCGGGTTTGCCGTTGGCCGTGGGCGGGCCCTCGTAGAAGACGTAGGGCCTGCCGTCCCTGCGCAGCTCGAGGCTGCGCCGGAAGAGGTCGGTGCTCTTCCAGCGGTCCAGGACGGCGCGCTCACCCTCGGCCAGGTCGGCACGGCCATCGACGGCGGCGAAGCGCGGGGGATCGGCCATTGTCGGCCAAGGATAACGATCAGCCGGGCCGCTCGACCCTCACCGGCGCACGCTGCCCGAAGAGCACCCGTCCCAGGCGCACCATGGTCGCCCCCTCGGCGATCGCGGCCTCGAAGTCGTCGCTCATCCCCATGGAAAGCTCGGGGAGTCCCGTGCCCAGCTCGGCCTCCAACCGGTCGCGCAGCTCACGAAGCCGGCGGAAGCACGCCCGGGCGGCGACCGGGTCGCCGAAGGGGGCGATGGTCATGAGCCCGGCGGCCCGCAGGCCCGGCTCTCCCACCACCGCCTGGAGGACGGAGGCGGCATCCTCCGGGGGCACCCCGCTCCTCGCCGCGATGCCGGTGAAATCCACCTCGACCAGGGCGACGATGGGGTCCCGGGCGGGATCGCGGTGCCCGCCGACGGCATCCACCAGAGCCCCCGAGTCAAGCGAGTGCACGGTGTCGAAGAGCTGGGCGGCGAGCGCGGCCTTGTTGCGCTGGAGGTGGCCGATCAGGTGCCAGCGGAGCCCGGGAGGGGCGCCGGCCTGCTTCAGCCGGGCCTCCTGGACGCGGTTCTCCCCGACCTCCGTGATCCCCGCCGCGACCGCCTCCGCGATGCGCTCGGGGGGCACGGTCTTGGTGACCGCGATCACCCGGACCGAGGCGGGGTCCCGACCGGCGCGCTCCGCGGCCACCGCGATCCGGACGCGGACGGCGGCGAGGCGCTCGGCGATCCCGCCCGGGGTGGTGATCGCCCGCTCCTCAGTCACGGCGCACGACGGCGCCCCCTCGCTTCAGACCCGAGCCCCGGGCGATGCCACCCGAAGGCCCTGCGCCGAGGCGGCATCGCGAAGCCGATCGTCGTAGGTCAGCAGCACGCCGAGGTCGGGGCCAAGGGCCAGTGCCGCTGCGAGGTGGATGGCATCGAGCGAGCGGAGCTCCGGGGGCTCGAGGTCGCCGGCCCGGTCGAGCAGCGGCTCGTCGATCCGCACCAGCCGCATGGCCGAGGAGAGCTGCCGCGCCACGCCCACCAGGTGTCCGTTCCCGGATCGCCGCAGAGCTCTGACCGCCTCGGTGCGGAGCAAGGTGGCGGATGCCCTCTCCGGCCATCTGCCCAGCGCGCTCTTCAGCTGCGCCGACTCCGGCTCGGTCACGAGGAGCTTCACGAACGCAGACGTGTCCAGGTACGCGACCCTACCGCTCATCCGCGCGCAGCTCCGCCAGCGCTTCGGAGGGGAGGCAGGCGCCACGAGGCGCCGCGGGCAGGCTCAGCGTGTCGAGAAGGTCGAGAAGATCGTCCGTCTGCTCGGTGGCTCGACCCTCGAGCACGAGTTGGTCCAGGACACCCGGGCGAAGCGGCACGATCCTCGCGATCGGGTGCCCGTGATCCGTGACCTCGATCGCCTCGCCCGCGACCACCCGCCGAAGGACGGCGCTCGCCTGCTGGCGGAGCTCTCTGATGCCCACTGTGTTACTCATAGTGTGCACACAGTAGCACATTCTGTCAGCCCGCGGCGAGCCGAGACGGCCAGAGCCCGCCATCTCGCAGCCATCCCCGCTCCACCGGCGGGGACGATCGCCAGCCTCTCAGGAGACCGGTGGGAGCTCTCTCGCGGTCACGCCTCCGGCGCGATCTCCGGTCCGAACTCGGGTTGTGGGGCCGGCTCAGAGGGGCGGTCGGGGGGGCTCACCCTCCACCCGGAAGAGGAGATGGGTGCCCGTCTCGAGCAGCTCGCGAAGCGCCTCAGCGGTGGCCGCGCCCGCGTCGGGGAAGCGGGCGAGCACCGCCTCCTCCGCGGCTCCGTCCAGCTCCTCGGCCGCCACGCGGTGGACCGCCGCCTCGGCGACGAGGCGGGTCCCCGGCACGGTGAGGCGCACCCACGGGTCACGGTCCCACCGCAGCGCCTTGCGCGAGAAGGCGCTGGTCAGCAGGTAGACGACCCCGGGAGGGGCGATCGCGAAGCTCATCCGCACCGTCCCCATGCCGGCGCCGGCGCGGGAGGTGACCAGGACCTCCTCGCCATCGGCCAGGGCGGCGAGCAGCGGTGCGGGCAGGGGGACCATCCACTCGGGATCGTAGGCGGTGCCGGCTCCGGCGCGGTGCCGGGGGCCGGTCACTTGCCGAGGTCGAGCGCCAGCTCCTCCCCGCCGTCAGCCCCCGGTCGCGGCCTGCGGGCCGGCAGCCGCCGGGTCGGGGGCGGATGGGCGAGGAAGTCTTCGATCTCCGCCCGCATCTCGGCCACGTCCTTGAAGGAGCGGTAGACGGACGCGAAACGGACGTAGGCGATCTCGTCGATCTCGCGCAGCCGCTCCATCACCATCTCGCCCACCACGCGGGACGGGACCTCGGCGAGATGCTCGCCGCGCAGCTGGTTCTCGACCTCCTCCACCAGGGCGCCCAGGCGCTCAGGGGCGACGTCACGCTTCTTGCTCGCGATCAGCAGACCGCCGAGGAGCTTCTGGTGGTTGAACTCCTCCCGCCGGCCGTCCTTCTTGAGCACCCAGAGGGGGGTCGCCTCGAAGCGCTCGTAGGTGGTGAACCGCTTGCCGCAGGAGAGGCACTCACGGCGGCGCCGGATCCCGGTCTCGGTGTCGCGGGAGTCGACGACCTTGGAGTCGACCGATGAGCAGAAGGGACACCTCACCCCGGAGGTTCCTGCCGAACGTGGCCGCTACTGTCCGTGGCCCCTCCGCAGAGTGGCGGCGCTCAGGCCGTTCAGATCAAGGAAGCGAGCCGCGCCGGGAGGGAGCGCACTGAGGTGCATGACCGACCGAGCAGGCGAGCTGACGGAGAGATGGACGGAAACGAGCGCCGCCACTACCGACGGTCCCTCAGGAAGGCCGGAATGTCCAGGTCGTCGGCGTTGCCGGGGAGGGCGTGGCGCTGCGGGATGGCGAAGTTTGGCCGCTCCTGGGTCACCGGCCGTGCCTGAGGCTCGTAGTTGAGCGTGCCCAGCACGTCGATGTGGCCGGTGAAGCCGGTGGCGATGACCGTGATCTTGACCTCGTCTTTGATGGTCTCGTCGATGACGCAGCCGAAGATCACCTGGGCGTCCTTGTCGGCGGACTCGCTGACCAGCTGGGCCGCCT
>JBEKAP010000229.1:0-3437 GCA_050015875.1 Candidatus Dormibacteria bacterium
GCCCCCGCTCCGATCTGCCAGGCCGCCACCTTGACGTAGCCCTTCGGGACCAGGAAGTCGAAGGTGGGCGAGTAGAGGGCGACCGCCGCCACGCGGTCCTCCCGGGCGAGCACCGTCGTGTGCGAGGAGTTGTACTCGCCGTCGTACTGGAGACGCAGCACCGAGATGCTCGCCAGCGCCCAGGCGTCGAGGAGGCCTCCACGGTGCACCCACGTGACCCGGCCGATGTCGTTGACCATCACCGTCCGCCCGTCGTAGTAGCGGGCCAGGAAGTCGGCCATCTGCTGCTGCACCTGGGTCTGGACCAGCGCGGACTCGGGGGCGTAGGCGATGTAGTCGAACTTGCCGATGGGCAGCGCCACGAGGAGCAGCACGAGGGCCAGAACCAGGTGCCGGCGGACCGGTGCCCAATCGATCCGCGGGAGCGTCCTGAGCGTGAGCCACACCCCGACGATCACCAGGTACGCCTGGTACCGGTCGTCCCACCCGAACTGGCCGTAGCTGGCGTGGAGGAGAGCTCCGATGACCCAGGCGGCCCAGAGTGGTCGCAGCACCGGGCCCCTCACCGCGATCACGACCCCGAAGCCGAGCAGCACGACGAGGAAGGGGTCGAGGCTCAGGTTGGACCAGATGGTGGAGAGGGAGGGGACCAGCGTCTCGAGCAGGCTCTGGTGGCCCAGCAGCGCCGTCTTCTCCACGATCGAGTTGGGGAAGAAGAAGGCACCGTGGGCGAGGTCCACCACCCCCATGAGGACGATCGGTATCGCCGCGGCGCCAGTCCCCACCGCCGCCGCGGCGACCCGCGGCCACAACCCTTGGGCAGGCCCCCGCAACCTGATGCTCGACCAGAGCGGCGGGACCACCAGGGCCAGGGCGCAGCCTGCGCTCAGGAAGAGCGTCTCGAAGCGGATGGCGCTGCCGAGCAGGCTGAAGAGCGCGTACACGAGGACCCGGCGGGCGGTGACGCCGTCGCGTATCAGCCATTCGAAGGCGATCAGGAGCCCGAGGACCAGCGCCGTCTGCAGGCTGTGCTCCATGCCGAGGACGATCAGCTCGGGGAGGAAGAGCACGCTCGGCAGCAGCATGACCGCGAGGTAGCGCACCGGATGATTCCGACCCCGGCGGAGCACCACGAGCTCCTGACGGCTCGTGACCAGCCACACGACGACCAGCGCCGCCAGTCCGTTGATGATGAAGGGGAGCCACTCCGTGATCGCCGGGACGACCTTGATGAGGGCGGCCAGCAGCAGGATCCAGCCCGGCGACGAGTCCGCCGATTCCCAGTCCCCGGGCACCACGCCCCACGTTCCGGTGGTCGCGAAGGTCCGCGCCATCGAGAGATGGATGTAGGCGTCGTCGATGATGTAGGTGAGGGTGCCGCGGGTCAGCACCACGATCGCGATCATCAGCGCGGCGGTGACGATCGCGAGACCGGCGCAGGCCACCCAGAAGGTGCGACGCCGGGCGATCTCCTCCGGGGGGACCGCCAGCGCAGACGTGATTGCCATGACCTCGAGATGCAAGCCGCAGCGCAGCCCTCGGGGGGGCCGGCGTGTCCCCGGTCTTACCACTCGGCAGGGCGCTGTCCGGGCTGTCGTGACCGAATCGAGATACCACCTTGGCGAGTCGGTTGCCCGCGCGCCGCCGCGGCTCAGCTCGCGGGCGTCAGCCCCGCCCGCCGGCCAGGGGGCCGGCGCAGGACGACGCTCAGGACCACCACGGCGATCACGACCAGGGCCGCGGTGTAGGCGTTGACGTCGATGACGAGCAGGGGGAGGGTCCCGACCACGTAGGCCACGGAGAGGAGGAGGGCGGCGACCGCGGCGAAGACGGGGAGCCGACGGCCGGCAAGGGCCAGGGCCGGCGCCAGGAGCAGGAGATCGGTCGCGAAGACGTGCGGCGCGAGCAGCAGCGAGAGGGAGACCGCGGCGGCGACCGCGAGGATCGGGTCGTCGCGCAACCTTCCGCGAAGTCCCCAGCTGGCCACCGCCGCCAGGACGGCGGCGATCCCGAAGCCGAGGAAGCCGGCGGCGCTTCCCCAGACCGAGGCGACGATCCCCGGGAGGCCGATGCTCCCACTCTCCTGCTCGCTGCCCTTCACGATCAGGGTCCGGGGCCAGTCCATCCAGTGAGGGCCGAGGAGGGCGACCGTGCTCGCTGCGAACAGGGCCGCGCCGATGCCCATCCCGAGGAGGACGCGCCACCGTCCGAGGGCGACCAGGACGACCGGGACCAGCCAGACGGTCTGGACCTTGATCGCGAGGACCGAGAGAAGGAGGCCGGCGAGAACCGGGTGGCGTTCCAGCAGCACGATCGCGGCCACCAGGGCGAGGAAGAGGAGGGCGTCCCACTGCCCCTCGGCGGTGATCCAGGCCGTGGGCAGGGCGAGAGCGGCCAGGATGGTGGCCCACGGAGGGCAGCCCAGCCGGGTGACCAGCAGCCAGGCGCCGAGCCCGATGGCGAGCATCGAGATGACGATGAAGAGGGCAAATCCCAGGGTGCGGGGCAGCTCTGCCAGCGGGGTCAGGACCAGAGCTGCGACCGGCGGATTCTGAAACGGGTCCACCGCCGGCTGCGGCGCTCCCAGGTAGGCGCTCTCCGCCGCGCGCAGCGGCCCCGCGCAGTAGAGGCACTGCGATCCCTGGGCGAGCATTCGCGATGCGCTGGCGAAGGCCGAGAAGTCGTTCTCCGAGCCGTTGCCGACGGTGATCAGCCCCCGCAGCGCCTGGGTGGCGGCGTAGGCGACGAGCACCGCAGCGGTGACCATCGCCGCGTGGCGGCTGATCTCCGGGCCAGACAGGCCGCGCCGGCCATCGGTGTGAGCGTGAGCTCCGAGCACGCGCCCGGTCTTACCATCCCGCGAGCCCGATTCCGGGCGGTCGTGACCGAATCGAGATACGGGTCAGCTTCGGGCAGCGTTCGTGGTCAGGACATCGCGTGGCTTCTCGGGTAGGCTGGTGCCATGCCCACACCTGCCCATGTGCCCGTGCTCGACTGGACGGACGACGCGGCGGCCAACCGGCTGGTCGCCCAGGACCCCCTGGCGCTCCTGATCGGGTTCTGCCTCGACCAGCAGTTCCCCATCGAGCAGGCCTTCCTCGGACCTCTCCGGATGCGCGAGCGGCTCGGGACGTTCGAGCCGGGGCGCCTGGCCGCCGCCGACCCGGAGGCGTTCGTCGCCGCCTTCCGCACTCCGCCCGCGATCCACCGCTTCCCCCGCAGCATGGCCGAGCGCGCCCAGGGGATCTGCCGCATCGTGGTCGAGACCTACGGCGGCGATGCCTCGCGTCTCTGGCGCGAGGCCGGCACCGCCGCCGAGCTGCACCGGCGGCTGGCGGCGCTCCCCGGATTCGGCCCGCTCAAGGCGCGGATCGTCACCGGCGTCCTCGCCCGCCGCTACGGGGTGACCCCGCCGGGGTGGGAGCAGATCGTCCCCG